>JALYUI010000140.1 GCA_030853845.1 Bacteroidota bacterium
GGGCCGGGCCGGCCCAGGTCGGCATCCCAGAGGCCGGACTGGTGCCACTGGTCGGAGTGGTCCCAGTCCGGCCGGTCGATGATGGGGTAGAGGCAGATGCCCCGCAGCGGCAGGCCCTCGCGCAGCACGGCGGCGCACTCCTCGCCCACCATGCGCAGCCACTGCGGCCGGTCGATGCCGGGGTGGCTGGTTTCGGTGAGGGCAAAGGGGCGGCGGTAGCGTTGGTAAGCGGCGCGGAGCAGGTCGCGCAGCGGCAGCCAGCGCGGGTCGGGCACGGCATCGGCCCAGCCCAGGCGGTTGGTGGTGCCGTTCTGCCACTGGTTGTCGAAGTAGTAGTTGAAGCCCACGATGTCGAGCAGGCTCTCGTGGCCGCCCAGCTCGGGGTGCAGGCGGCCACTCAGCATGTCGGTGGCCTGAAACTGGTTGCGGTGGGCCTCGGCGGCTTTGCGGCGCTCGTAGCTGCTGGCCCGCCGCGGCGGCACAATGTGCACCAGCGGCTCGGTGCTGAGGAAGCGGATGCCGGGGTCGGCCTCGCGCAGGGCGTGGGCCCCCTCGATGTAGGCGCGCATCAGGCCGTACTTCACCTCCCAGCCCTGCTTGGTGCAATAGGGCGAGGTGCCTCGGGCATCGCCGCCCAGCCAGGAAATAAAGCTGACTTCGTTGATGGGCGTGACGATGAGCACGCCCTCGGGCCGCACCGAGCGGTAAAAATCGACGAAAGCGCGGCAGAGTGCAGCGAAGCGCCGGGCAAAGAGCGGGTGCAGCGGCGTGAGGTCGTCGGGGTAGCCGAAGTGGCACAGGTCCCACACCTGCTGGATGCCGTGGCGCTGCCCGGCCTCCAGCATCAGCTTCACCGTGCTGAAATCATACTGGTAGGGCATTTTCTCGATGTGCGCCCAGCGGATGCCCTCGCGTACGGTGCCGATGTTGAACGGCTGGAGGGCGGCGTAGTCGGTATCGAGCAGCGGCAGGTGGCCGGTGAGGGGCAGGAAATCGACGCGGTGGCCGAAGGCGTTGAGCTGGTCGGTGCATTCGTAGCCGCCCCACCAGAACGAGCGGAACGGGTTGGAATCGGCAGTAGTAATCTTCATAGCAAGCCAAAATGGTGGAACAGCGCGCTCCTGGTGCCAGCCTGATAGCTGGGGCGGGCGCCCGGTTGCCTTACTTCGGAAAAGGCTTTGGGGTTAAGGCCGCGCTTAGTTGAGGGCAGGGGCGGGGCAGAAGTAACGCGAACTTTGTAGTTCGCGTCCCCGCGCCAATAGCTCGTTCTGGCACGCGAACTACAAAGTTCGCGCTACTTTTCTGCAGCCTTCGTCAGGTTCTTGGCTTCGATAAAAATGCGCTGCACTTCGGGGTGCTCGGCCCGGATGGCATCCTGCAAACGCTCGACGGCGGCGGCCACTTCGGTGGAGGAAAGGTCGTCGGCAAAGTCCACGTCGAGGGCCATCATCACGTCGTTGGGGCCGAGGTACATGGTGAGGGGCGAGCGGATATCGCGCACCAGCGGCTGCTCGCGGGCAATGCGCTCGAGGTTGGCCAGCGTGGCGGCATCCACGCCGGTGCCCACCAGCAGGCCCTTGGTGCGCCCCACCAGGAACACGGCCACGAGCATCAGCAGCAGGCCAATGGCGATGGATGCGCCGCCGTCGAAATACGGGTTATGCAGCCAATGGCCCAGAAACACGCCGGTGCCCGCCAGCATCAGGCCCACCAGGGCCGCCAGGTTTTCCATTACCGAGGCAAAAACTGCTGGGTCCTTGCTGGTGCGCAGCATCTGCACGAAGCCTACGTTGGCATCGGCCTGGGCCAGCAAAGCCTTCACCGAGAGGTAAAACGCAATGCCTTCGAAGAGAAAGGAGATGCCCAGCACCACGTAGTTCCAGGTGGCATTGCCTTCCAGCGGCTCGGGGTGCTGTAGGTGTTTGATGCCCTCGTAGAACGACATGCCGCCGCCGATGGCGAAAATCAGCACGGCCACAATCAGGCCCCAGAAGTATAGCTCCTTGCTGTGGCCGAAGGGGTGCTCGGCATCGGGTGGCCGCTCGCTCTGGTGGGTGCCGTAGAGCAGCAGCCCACTGTTGCTGGTGTCGACGAGGGAGTGAATGGCCTCGGAAAGCATGGCCGACGAGCCGGTGAAATACGCCGCTACAAACTTGCTGATGGCAATGGCAACGTTGGCGGCAATGCCGCCATACAGGGAAAGCTTGGATGCGTTGGAATCGGCCATAGGCCCGCAAGTACGCACGAAAGCAACCGGACGTTGGCAAAGTAGCGCGGGCTTTCAGCCCGCGCGGGCGCTGAACCGCGCAGACTGAAAACCCACGCGACTACCGCCGTCGCGCCCGGCGCAATGCCGCCGCCTGCGCCACCCGCACCCCGATAAGCACCGTGAGCAACCCCGGAATCAGGAGCAGCAGCACCCAGGTATTGGCCTCGTCATAGGAAGTGCCGGTAAGGTTGGCCAGATTAACCATGAAATCAGTGCAGTACCAGAAGGCGACATGCACGAACCGGCCCAGCAGATGCAGCAGGGTATTCATGCCCGCAGCTTCTTAAGCTGCCGCAGCGTTCGGGCATTCCGCAACGCTCCATACGTGAGCCACAGCAGCAGGCCGGGAATAAACACCACGTAAAACGCAATATTGAACAGGCCGTACAGTGCGCCCCCGCCCAGCGAAAGCGCTTTAATAGTCCCCACGTACAACGGCCGCAGCTCCCAGAAGGTCGGGCTGTTGGCCGCCGTGGCGTGGGGGCAGCCGTGGGCCTCGCAGTAGCGGGTGCAACGGGTGGCGGCATAGGCGGTGGTTGGCGCGTGTGGGGCCGTTTCATTCACCCAAAAGCCGAAGAGCAGCGGGAGGGCGGCGAGGAGCAGGGTGAGGAGGAGCGGGCGCATGGAGGGACTGGCTAGGGCCAATGAAGAACCCAGTTCGTAAAAGAGCGGAAAAATATTCAGAATGCGAAAGGGCCCACGGCCGAGTGAAACCGGAGCCGACCTCCAAACGGTCACTGGATAGCAACTTCGATGACTACACCGCCTCGCCCTACCTTCGCCCTTATGTCCGCACCTACTTTGCAGCGCCGCCTCGGCCTCACCCAAGCCACTGCCCTCAACATGATTGACATGGTGGGCATCGGACCCTTCGTGACGTTGCCGCTGGTGATGGGCTTTATGGGGCCGAATTTCCTGCTGGCCTGGCTGGTAGGGGCGGCCCTGGCTTCGGTCGATGGCCTCATCTGGAGCGAGCTGGGCGCGGCCTACCCCGAAGCGGGCGGCTCGTACCGCTTCCTAAAGCTGGCCTACGGCGAGCAGAAATGGGGCCGCTACATGTCGTTTCTCTACGTCTGGCAAACGCTTATTCAGTCGCCGCTGGTGCTGGCGTCGGGGGCCATTGGCTTTGCCCAATACTTCGGCTACCTCGTGCCGATGACCGAGTGGTGGCAGCCCAAGGCCGTGGCCGGCACCGTGGTGCTGCTGCTGGTGGTGCTGCTCTACCGCCGTATCGAGGACATTGGCAAGCTGGGCGTGGCCCTGTGGGTGGGCGTGCTCGGGCTCATGGGCTGGCTGATTTTCGGCGGCCTCACCCACGCCAACCATCACGTTGACATCTTCCCCAGCGGCGGCTTCACGGCCCTGCCGGGCCTGCTCATTTCGGGCGCAATGGGCCACGCGGCCGTTAATACCATCTATTCCTACCTGGGCTACTACAACGTGTGCCACCTCGGGGCCGAAATCAAGCGGCCGGAAAAGGTAATTCCGCGCAGCATTTTCCTCAGCATCCTGGGCATCGCGGCGCTCTACCTACTCATGAACTGGAGCGTGGGCACCGTCATTCCCTGGCAGGAGGTGCAGGGCTGGCAGGCCAGCGCCGGCGACAAGTCGCAGTTCATCGTGAGTGTGTTCGTGGAGCGGCTCTACGGGCCGGCAGCCGCCACGGTGGCCACGGGCCTAGTGCTGTTGGTGGCGTTTGCCTCGCTGTTTGCGGTGCTGCTGGGCTACTCGCGCATCCCGTATGCGGCGGCTGCCGATGGCGAGTTTCTGCCCGTGTTCGGCAAGCTGCACCCCACCAAGCATTTTCCCTACGTGTCGCTGCTGCTGCTGGGCGGCGTGGGCTTCGTATTCAGCCTGCTGTTCCGGCTGGGCGAAGTCATCTCGGCCATTCTGGCCATGCGCATCCTGGTGCAGTTCGTGGGCCAGGCCGTGGGGCTGGTGCTGCTGCGGCGGCGGCGCGGCACGGCCTCCCTGCCGTTCAAGATGCCGCTCTACCCGCTGCCCGTTATCCTGGCGATACTAATATGGCTGTTCGTGTTCGTGGGCATCAAGCCGGTCGAGGTCACCTGGTTCGGGGTCACGTTCAAGCTCTACTTCCAGGTGGCCGCGCTGGGCATGATGGCCCTGGGCACCGTCGCTTTCTTGCTGTGGAGCCGGCGGCTGGGCCGGTGGCCGTTTGCCCCCCCGGCCAGCGAATAAGGCCACCCCAACGCACAAATCGGCCCGGCCCGGCAATGCGCAAAACGCACTGCTGAGCCGGGCCGGCTGCTTGAGGTCACGCTGTCCGGCTAGGCCGTCAGCTCGCGGAAAAGCGTCAGGTAGTGGTCGCGCTCCGACAGCACGGAATAGTGGTCGACGACCGTCTGGCGGCCGGCGCGGCCCATTTGCAGGCGCAGCGCCTCGTTGTCAATCAGGGTGCTGATTTTGGCTACCCATTCTTCGGGCTGGTCGGCCAGGAAGCCGTTCACGCCGTCCTGAATGATGGTGGAGTTGACGCCCACCGGCGACATGAGAGTGGCAATTTCGAGGGCCATGTATTGCAGTCCCTTCAGGCCGCACTTGCCTTTGGCCCACTCGGTATCGGGCAGGGGCATCAGGCCGATTTCAATTTCCGAGAGGTCCGCAATTTCGGTGTCCTTGCGCCAGGGCAGGCCCACAATGCCCAGTTCCTCGTTGCGGTAGCTGCCATCGCCGATTACCTTGAAGTACACCCGGTCGCCGTACTTGGCCTTGAGCTGGCGCAGGGCAGGTAGAGCCGTTTCGAAGTGCTCGATGGTGGTGAAGCTGCCGCTCCAGCCCACGCACACCCGGCCCGGGTGCGCAGGCACCGGCACGCGCTGGTACTCGGTGGTGTCGATGGTAGTGGGCACAATCACCACGTTCTTATTGAAGCGCCGGGCGTAGTCGGCCAGGTACTCGTTGCCGGCAAAAATCAGGTCCGACGCCGCGATGATATCCTTGGTCTTGTCGGGGTTCTTCAGGAAGAGCAAGTTGGAGTTGGCCCCCACGGCCTCGCCCTGGTTACGCCAGATGGAATCGTCGAAGTCGAACACCACCTTGGCCGAGGAGCGGGCAAAGAGCTTCTCAAAAATGGTGGTACCCAGCATGAAGGCTTCGCGCTGGATAAACACGATGTCGTACTTGCCCAGGCTGAGCACGTTGCCCAGGCGCTTGGCGCTGCTTTTCAGGAAAATGCCCAGCTTGCCCACGTAGTTGCCGGGGCTGTAGAGCACCTTGTCGTCGGCCGCGTCAATCAGGTACGAGTAGTCGCTGTCGAAGCCGTTCTGGCGCAGGTAGTCGAGGTATTGTTCGAACCGGAACCGTTGCGAGGGCGAGCGGTCGGGCCGGTGCATGGCCACAAAGAGAATACGCTTCATGCGGGTAGTCAAAATGGATAAAAATGGAACGTCATGCTGAGCTTGTCGAAGCATCTCTATTGCAGAAGTAAACCAATCGAAAGGATTACTACCACCCGCGAGATGCTTCGGCTGCCCTCAGCATGACGTTCTTTCAAGCAATAAGTCTGGCTAAAATTATTCTTCCAGCCACACGGGCGGCAGCTTCTCGGTCACTTCAATGTTCTCGAACTTGCTGCTCTTCTTGATGCCGGTGCGCTTGGCCCAGTCCACCATCTGGTCGAGGCCCTCGCGTAGGGTAGTAGCGCGGTCTTGGCCAAACAGGCGGTGGGCTTTGGAGTGGTCCGACCAGGCAATCTGCACCTCGTTGCGGGCTTCGACGTGGCGCACCATGCCTTCGAGGCCCATGCTTTCCATCACAGTGTTGGCCAGCTCCTTCACGGAGTATTCCTGGTCGGCCCCAATGTTAATAACTTCGCCGTAGGTGGCCGGAATATTCACGCAGTTGGCAATGTGGGGAGCGATGTCGCCCACGTAGGAGAAGGCCCGCTTCTGCTCGCCGTCGCCGAAAATGGTGAGCGGCTTGCCCTGCATCAGCTGGTTCATGAAGATGCCCACCACGTTGCGGTAGCGGTCGCCCAGGTTCTGGTACTCGCCGTACACGTTGTGAGGGCGGAAAATGACGTAGTCGAGGCCGAACATCTCGTGGGCGCACTTCAGGTCGAGCTCCACGGCGTACTTGGCCACGCCGTAGGGGTCTTCGGGCTGGGGCGTCATGTCTTCGCGCATGGGCGGCGGCAGGGCCCCGTAGGTGGCGATGCTGGACGTGAACACGAAGCACTTAATCTTGTGCTTGATGCTTTCGTTGATGAGGTTGACGCTGCCCACCAGGTTGTTCTGGTAGTTGAAGCGGCGGATGAAGTGGCTCAGGCCCTCGGCGGCGTAGGCGGCCAGGTGGTACACGTAGTCGAACTTGTTCTCTTCAAACAGCCGGGCCAGCAGCTCGTGGTCGAGAATGGAGCCGTGGACGAAGGTAGCATTAGGGTCGGTGGGCAGGTTTTCTTCAAACCCCCCGCTCAAATCATCGAGCACCACGATGCGGTGGCCCAGCATGAGCAGCTCACGGGCCACATGGGCCCCAACAAAGCCGGCACCGCCGGTTACGAGAGAAGTAATCATATAGAGTAAGTTGGCCGAGGGAAAAAGTGCTGACTCCCCGGGTATTAAACAGGATTTTATTAAAGGGCAAAGTTCAGGCATAGAATCTCCCCCACCAAGCCACCGGCCGCGATTCGGCCCGCTAACGTCGTATTGGAAGTTCAGCCCCCATTTTTTGGCCCGGCCGCCGGCGCTGGTCCGGCGGCGCGGCTTGTACCCGATTGCCGGGCACGTGGTTACATGCTGGCCTGTGGTAACCCGCTCACGCCCCCATCTCCACCCGCGCCGGGGCCGGGCCGCTGCGCATGGGCGCGGGCTGGCCCCGGTAGCCGCCCAGATACTGCCTCAGCCGGAACACGTCGCGAAACGAGCTGGCGTAGCCCACCGATACCCGCACGGCCCCCACTTCCTTGTCGGGCACGCCGAGCTGCATGTCGCGCAGGGTGGCTTTGGT
>JALYUI010000177.1 GCA_030853845.1 Bacteroidota bacterium
GGGTCAGGGGGTGAGGTGACGTCCGCGCTAATCCGGCCGCTTATCCAAATCCACCTTCGTGGTCTTGTTAATCGAGATGAACACCCCCACGAACAGCATGCGCGGGGCGGGCGGCAGCACCGCCGCGCTGGCGAAGCGGCCGGCGGCATCGGGCGTGGCGGCGTAGGTGTAGCCGTAGATGTTCTGGCGGCCCAGCACGTTGCTGGCCGACACGTACACGATGGTGAACTGATTGAACCAGTGGGTGAGGTAGCTCACGTTCAGGCTCAGGTCGTGGTAGTCGGGCAGGGTGGCCTGCTGGTAGCCGGGCAGGTTGGCATCGGTGTAGCGGCGGCCGCTGCCGTAGCTGTAGGTGAAGCCCAGCTGGGTGTGCACGCGCTGCACGTAGTATTTGCCCACCACGCTCAGGTTGTGCCGGGCGGCAAAGGTGGGGATGGCGGCCACCGGGTCGGCGCGGTACTGGCGGCGGGTATCGAGCAGGCCGTAGCTCACCCAGTAGTCGGCCATTTTAAACGTGTGGCGGTCGCGGAAGAAAACGTCGAGGCCCCGGGCGTAGCCGCTGCCGCTGCTGTGGTAGGTGGTGGGGTTGTAGGGCTGGGCGGCATCGAAGGTGGCCAGCTGGGCGTAGTTTTTCTGGTAGCCCTCCACGCGCAGGGTGCGGTCGTTGGCCGTGCGCTGGTAGCTGAGCAGGTAGTGCTCGGCCCGCTCGAAGGCCAGGGCCGGGCTGATGCGTAGCAGGTCGGTGGTGGGCGTCTGGTAGAAGTAGCCCCAGGCGGCGGCCAGCTGGCTGTTGTCGCCGGTTTTGTAGGCCAGGCCCAGGCGGGGGGCGGCGTTATAGCGGCCCAGCAGGGCCGAGTATTCAGCGCGCAGGCCGGCGCGGGCGGCCAGGTGGTGGCTCAGCACCATTTCGCTTTCGGCGAAGGCGGCGGCGCGCTGCTCGTCGAAGCCCAGGGTGCGCACCGGGGCGGCGGCGCTGGGCTGGTACTGCTGGCGGTAGCGCTGGGCGTAGCCTTCCACGCCGGCCTTCAGGTTGAACCAGGTGCTGGCCGAGTCGTTGGTGAGTACGAGGCGGGCCACGGCCGAGTGGTCAAGGTCGCGCACCGATTGTACATCGGGGCGGATGGTGTTGTCGTCGCGGGTGAGGGCCAGGCCGGTGTTCAGGCTCCAGCCCCGGCGCAGGGGGGCGCGGTAGGTGGTGTTCAGGTAGAGGTTGTCGTTGGCCAGCACCACCGGGTGGCCGCGGTCGGCGTATTCGGGGTTGGCATCGGGCTGGCGCAGGGCCAGGCGCTGGCCGCTGTAGGTGGCGTACAGCTTCAGCATCCCGGCCTCCCCTACTTTGTGGGCCACTTTGAGGGAGCCGCCCAGGGCCAGGGGGGCGCGGTCCCAGCCCAGGCGCTGGGGCACCAGGTTGTAGTAGGGGGCCAGGTTGGTATAGTCGGCGCTCACGGCCACCGAGGTGCGGCTCCAGCGCTGGGTGCGCGACAGGCTGCCGCCCACGCTCATCAGCGACACGCCGGTCTGCGATTCGGGGGCCAGGTCGGTCGAGTTCTGCACCACCACCGCGCTCAGGGCCTGTCCGAACTCGGCCGAGTAGCCGCCCGTGCTAAAAACGAGGCCCTTGAAGAGGAAGGGCGAAAACCGGCCCCGGGCCGCCACGTTGGGCACCGCGCCGCCGTAAGGCGTCTGCACGGGCAGGCCGTCGATGTAGTATTTGGTTTCGGAAGCCGCCCCGCCGCGCACGAACAGCTTGCCGTCCTCCCCCACCCGGGTGGTGCCGGGCAGGGCGTTTAAGGCCCCGGCCACGTCGCCGAGCGCGCCGGCGGTGGTCACGATGTCGAGGGGCTTGAGGGCGGTACCGCGCTTGTCGTCGCTGGCCTCGAAGGCCCCGGCCGTCACCACCACGTCGCCCAGGGCGGCGGGGTTGCCCTTCAGGCGGATGTTGGGCAGGGCGATGGGGCCTTCGCCCAGCGTCACGAGCAGCTCCTGCGGCACGTAGCCAATGAAGCTCACCACCAGCACCAGCGGCCCGGCGGCGTGGCTGGTGCGGAAGTCGAAGCGCCCCAGGGAGTCGGTGCTGGCCCCGTCGAAGGTAGTTTTCAGAAACACGTTCACGCCCGGCAGGGGCTGGCCGGCCATGTCGCGCACGGTGCCGGACAGTGACTGAGTGACTGCGCGACTGAATGATTTTGCGGGGGCAGTTTGGGCGGCCGGCGTTTGGGCGGCGGCCGGACGCGGGGCGGGCAGCAGAGCCAGCAGCAGCGACAGGGGCAGCGGGAGTAGTGGCGTTTTCATAGCGGAGGTGGGTTGATGCTTCAAAGGTGCCCGCCCTTGCTACCCCGCCGGAAATGCCCGTTGCCGAAGCGTCGGATGTTGCGGATGAACCGTCGCGCCGGCCGATGAGCCGGTGCAACCGATTCCCGCGCGGCCGTATCTTGCTACTGAACCTTCAGCCCCTTCCCCATGCGCTTCCGTACCTTCCTCACCTACCTCACCCTGCTGCCCCTGAGCGCCTGCACCCGCTCGTGCAACGACTACGACAACAACGAGGAGTTTTCCCGCGCCCAGCTGCCGCCCTACACCGAAACCGGGGCCAATACTCTGGGCTGCGTGCTGGGCGCGCAGACGTGGACGGTGCTGGGCAAATACGACAGCGGCCAGGGCTTCGGTCGCTGGCAGCCCAACGGCCTGACCGCTTACGCCGGCTCCTATGCGGGCAACCTCCAACTTCGGCTGGGCGGCCGGATGACGGGCGCGCGCAACTCCAAGGAATTCTACGATACGGAAATCGGACTCACATTCCGGCTCGCCGATACGCTGGGCAGGCTGCGCCTGCTGGGGGCCGACACCGCACGGTCCTCCAGCCAGACTGAATTTATGGGGGCAACTAACTTCATCGATAACCGCGATTTCAAGAGCAGCGCCCGCCGCCCCGTGCGCCTGCTCATTCGCAAGCTCGACCAGCAGCAGCGCACCGTGAGCGGCACGTTTTCGGGGATGCTCTACGAGAACCGCGGCCCCGACTCGCTGGCCGTGGCCGACGGGCGGTTCGACGTACATTATTAGCGCCAACCGGGCCGGGAGGGCCTTTGGGCAGCCGCCCGGCAAACCCGGCCGTATAGGGGCCTACTTTTGCCGCCGTACTTCACGCGGCTCTCACGTCCGGGCCTGTTCATTTGCCTTCGCACCCTATTCTCATGGCTGACAATTTCGCTCCCATCGATTACCACGCCCTGTTCCAGGCCCTGCCGGGCTCCTACCTGCTGCTGGCCGCCGATGGCACCGTGCTCAACAATTCCGACGGGCACGTAGCCGCCTCGCTGCTGCCCCGCGCCAAAGCCGTGGGTCGCAACATCTTCGACGCCTACCCCTCGGCCCCCGACAGCCAGCGCGCGCTGCACGAATCGCACGAGCAGGTGCGCCGCACCCTGCGCCCCGACACCATGCCCCTGCTGCGCTACGACCTGGAGCGCCCCGCCGAGCTGGGTGGCGGCATCGAAGAGCGCTACTGGCAGCTCACCCACTACCCCCTGCTCGACGCCCAGGGCCAGCTCCAATACATTCTCCAGATTCCGCAGGATGTGACGGAAACCCACCGTACCGCCCAACTGGCCGCCGCCGCCCAGCTGGCCCTCGACGAGGCCCACCAGCGCACCAGTTTCATTCTCGAAAGCCTGCCCGTGCTGGTCTGGACCAACCGACCCGACGGCACCCCCGACTACTTCAACACCCGTTGGCTGGATTTCACGGGCAAGACCCGGGAGGAGATGACAACCATCGACTGGACCGAGATTACTCACCCCGACGACCGCCCCGGCCTGGTCGAGGGCTGGGCCAGAGCACTGGCCGCCGGCCAGGAGTTCCAATACGAGTACCGCCTGCGCCGCCACGATGGCCAGTTTCGCTGGCTGCTGATTCGCGACGTGCCCCGGCACGATGCCCAGGGCAACATCACCATGTGGGTAGGGGCCGGCAGCGACGTGCACGAACAGCGCCTGATGGTGCAGGAGCTGCTCGAAGCCAATGAGCAGCAGGCCCTGCTGGCCGAGCAGGCCGCCGTGGCCTTCCGCCAGGCCGAGGGCCAGCGCGAAACTTACCAGACCCTGTTTGCCCAGGCCCCGGCTATGATTGCCATTACCCGCAGCCCCGAGCACCGCTACGAGTTTGTGAATCCCGCCTATCAGCAGCTGTTTCCGCACCGCCAGCTGGTGGGCCGCACCGTGCTCGAAGCGGTACCCGAAGTAGAGCCCCAGGGCTTCATCCAGATTCTCGACCAGGTGTACCAGACCGGCGAAACGTACCGGGGCAATGAGCTGAAGGTGCAGCTGGAGCGCGATGCCAGCGGCACCCTGCGCGATACCTATTTCAACTTCATCTACCAGCAGTACCGCGAAAACGACCAGCCCGCCGGCATTATGTCTTTCGCCTTCGAAGTAACCGACTTGGTGCTGGTTCGCCAAGCCCTCGAAAAAGTACGTAGTGATGCCGCCCATGCCCTGGGCGATGCCCCGGCGGGCTAATCGCGGCGTAACTTTGCAGACGTTTTCTACCGCACTTTTTTATCATTCCCATGCCTCTTTCCTCGTTCGACTTTCAGCAGGCCCGCGTGAAGCAGGTGCTCTTTAAGTCGCGCCTGCGCTCGGTGCTGTATGGGGTGCGGAAGGCCGAGCCCTCCCTGTTTTCCTACGCCGACAACGCCCTGGGTCAGTGGATTCAAACTATCCTGAAGCCTGCTCTGGGCCGCCAGCCGGCCGTGGGCGAGTTGGAGCGCACGCTACAGCAGATGCTGCATACTGGCCAGGAGCTGGCCACCCACTACCAGCGCGGCCAGATTGAGGAAGCCCGCGCCGGCCTCGACCAGGTAAATGCCTTCGCCGACCAGATTGAACGCCTGCTGCTGAGTCTGGAAACGGACGCAGCCTAGCCGCAAACACGCCATTATTACTCGTCTTTAACCGAACCGGCCCGCCCCAATAACTCCTTCGAGGCAGTTTGGGCGGGCCGAATTGCGTTTAGCAGCCCGTATTTATACCGATTATAGCCGAAACAGCGCCGCCGCGTTGCGGGTGGTAGCCTCAGCTACCTCGGCCTCGGGGCGGCCCAGCAGCGCAGCCACGCGGCGCAGCACCAGCGGCAGGTAAGCGGGCTCGTTGCGCTTGCCGCGATGGGGTGCGGGGGCCAGGTAGGGGCAGTCGGTTTCGAGCAGCAGGTGGTGCAGCCCAATGCCTGGCAGCACCTTATCTGCCCCGCCGTTTTTGAAGGTGGCTACCCCGCCGATGCCCAGCATAAAGCCCAGCTCAATCACCTGCGCCGCTTCCTCGGGCGTGCCCGAAAAGCAGTGGAACACCCCGCGTAGAGTGCCATCCTGGGCTTCGCGCACCAGGGCCACGGTTTCGGCAAAAGCCTCGCGGGTGTGTAGCACGATGGGCAGCTGGTGCTTCTTGGCTAATTCCAACTGAATTTTCAGCGCCTGCTGCTGCTCGGCCAGCAGGGTTTTATCCCAGTGCAGGTCGAGCCCGGCCTCCCCTACCGCCGCGAAGGGCCGGCGGTTCAGCCACTCTTCCACTTCGTAGAGCTGCTGCTCGAAGCCGCGCGTGACCGAGCAGGGGTGCAGCCCCATCATGGCGAAGCAGGTTTCCGGGGCCTGGGCCTCCAGCTCCAGCATGGCGTCAATGCTGGCGTGGTCGATGTTGGGCATCACGATGGTGCGCACGCCGGCCTCCTGGGCGCGGCGCAGGGCCTCGGGCCGGTCGGGCCGGAACTGTTCGGAGTAGAGGTGAGCGTGCGAGTCGGTGAGGTGCATGGCGCGGGCGGCAAATAGGGCAAAGGGGCAAGTAAAACGACGCCAAAGGTCGGACGTATCCGGCACCTGGCGTCGTTTTTATTTTGCAGCGGGCGGAGCTAGTTGTTGGGCCGGCCGGCATCGACCCAGGCCTGCAGCCGGGCCAGGTCGCAGTCCGAGAGCTGGGTGCCGCCCTTGGGCATGGGGTCGGCCCCGGGCTCGTGGCGCACGCTGCTCATCAGGTAGGCCGCCGAGAGGCGGGTGAAGCTCTGGTAGGAACTGTAGTCGTTGCCGCCGCCCAGGGTCTGGTACACGGTGCTGCCGTGGCAGGCAAGGCAGTTTTGGGCCACAATGGGCGCAATTACCGCCGCGTAGGTACTGGGCGTGGGGTCGTTGCAGGGGCCGGGTTCGGAGCCGTGGGAGTAGGTGCACCCGCCGCCCGATAAGGCCAGGGCCAGGGCAGCCAGGGCTCCG
Organism: Bacteroidota bacterium; assembly: GCA_030853845.1. GTDB lineage: Bacteria > Bacteroidota > Bacteroidia > Cytophagales > Hymenobacteraceae > Hymenobacter. The sequence continues at coordinate 6,254 of JALYUI010000177.1, forward strand.
GCCCGGCCCAGGCAGCGCCGCCAGGGGTTCAGCTTCATCCTAAATGCCAAAGTTATACGCGGCCTTCAGGTACAGGAAAGCCCCGTTGAAGCCCATCTGCACCGGCGCGTAGGCGTATACGTCGCGGTTCGACGGAAACGGCGAAGCGTAGCCGAAACGGTTCTGAAAATACTGCTCGAACTGCGCGCGGCTGGCAAACCCGCCCGGGGCCTGGCCATTGGTGGCGGCCTCGTCAACGGTGTTGGGCTTCACGTTGAACAGGTTCTGCGCGCCCAGCGTCAGGCCCAGGGCCTTGGTGGCCTGGAAGCTGACCAGCAAATCCGTCACCACGCGCGGCTTGAACACGAGCTTGTAGCCGCCGAAATCGTACACCGTGGGGTCAGGGGCCACGTCGTAGTAGCTCACTTGCCCGAAATACGTATTGCGCAGGCCCACCGCCAGCTTGCCCTGCGCGTAGTTCAGGCCGAGTAGAATTTTGCTGGCCGGAATCCCGGTTTCGATGAGCGAGAGCTGGCGCGGGTCGATGTAGTTAGTCGTCGGGTTGTCGTCTTCCTGGAGGTTGCGGAAGATGCCCGGCACATTCTGCTGCCGCGTAATGGTGCGGGTGAAGTTGCCGGCGGCACTGGCCGTAAACTGGCCGCGGCCCAGGGCGTGGCGGTAGCTTGCCACTACGTCGAGGCCCGTAGTGCGGGTGTCGAGGTCGTTGGTGAAGAACCGGGCCTGGCTCACCCGGTTGTTGGCTAGTGTTTGCGCAAAATCGGGGCTGATGCCCGAGCCCGGCCGCAGCAGCCCTGAGAGCGTGATGCGGTTATTGATGTCTATCAAATAGCCGTCGACGGTGAGCGAAAAATCCGGCGTGGGCGTCAGCACCAGGCCGGCGCTGTAGTTGCGCGAGGTTTCGGGCGTGAGTGTGGGCACCTGGGCCGCTTTGGTCAGCTCATCCTGGTTGTTGAAGATGCCCGAATAGATAACGCCGCTGGCTCCCGGCGTCTGGGTAATCTGGCGGTAGAGCGCCTGCTGCAACGACGGTGCCCGGAAGCCCGTGTTGAAGGCTGCCCGCGCGGCCAGAAAGTTGGTGGCCTGTAGGCGGGTCGTCGCCTTGTAAATGAAGGCCGAGCCGAAGGTGGAATAGTTCTCGAAGCGCAACGCGCCGCTCACGCTCCAGCGCTTGGTTACGTCGGCTTCCACGTCGAGAAAGGTGCCCACGTTGGTGCGGCTGCCCACTACCGCCGAGGCCGCCCCGAAGCCGCTGAAGCCTTGCGCGCCCTGCTGAGCACCAGTTTTGCCCTCGTCGTACTCGCCCTCGGCCCGCTCATCGCCACGCATAATTTCGTAGCGGTCGGCCCGAAACTCGCCGCCGAAGGCCACGTTGGTTCCGGCCAGCACCTTGTCGAAAAAACGGTTGACGGTGGCGTTGGTCACGTTTTGCAAAAACGAAAAGCCGCCCGCGTTGTCAAACACCGTGGGCGACCCTGGCCCCAGCGACGAGTTCACGGTGTTGTTCAGGTCGTAAGTCATCCGGTTGTAACCGGTGGTATTGCTCAGGTCCAGCGTCCAGTGATTAGGGCCGCTGCGGCCCAGCACCGCGCCCACCGTCCCCGCGCCGTCATTAATGCGCGTATTCACCTGGGGCTGGTAGCCATAAGGAAACAAGTTGTCGACGATGTCGGCCGCCTGCCGGGCCGGCAGTACCCAGGGCGTCGAAGCCTGCCCCCGGCGGAAAGCGTAACTGCCGAAGCTATAGAATGCCAGTGCGTCGCTGGCCACTACGCGGGCATTTAGCAGGCCACGCACGTTGCGCACGCTCGCATCGCCGTTGTGCTGCTCGTAGTCGGCGTAGGTTCGGCCGGCGGCAGCCAGGGCGGCCTGCTCGCGGGCAGGGTCGTTGACCACGAATACCGGCGTCACCAGCGGGTTGCGGTTGTAGCCCCGGGTGGTGCGGTCGCGGTAGTCGGCGTCGGCCGTCAGGTTCAGGAAGCCCTTCTGGCCCAGGCGGAAGCCCTTGTTCACGCCGAGCAGCGTGGCCAGGCCGTCGCCCTCGCTCGTCACCCCCGAGTTCAGCAGCACGCTGCCGGCGTGGTTGTCGCTTTTCAGGCGAATGTTCATCACGCCCGCAATGGCATCGGAGCCGTACTGGGCCGCCGCCCCGTCGCGCAGCACTTCCACCCGCTCCACGCCCAAGCTCGACAGCGTGTTTAAATCGGTGCCCACGCTGCCCAGGCCGATGTTGCTGAGCAGGTTCACCAGGGCCGTGGTGTGGCGGCGCTTGCCGTTCACGAGCACAAGCAGCTGGTCGGTGCCCAGGCCGCGTAAGCTGGCCGGGTCCACGTGGTCGGAGCCGCCGGCCCCGGTCTGGCGCGTCGAGTTAAAGGCCGGCACCGTGTATTGCAGTAGCTGGGTCAGGTCGGTCTGGGGCGCGCGCGGCAGCAGCGTGGCCACGTCCACCACATCAACCGGCACCGCCGATTCGAGGGCCGTGCGGTCGTCGCGGCGCGTGCCCACTTCCACCGTCGCCGGGTTCAGCGATACGGCGAGCTCGGTCGGCTCATCGGCCTTCAGATAGAAGTTGGTAATGTTCTGGGCCCGGAAGCCCGGCTGCTGCACCTGCACAATGTAAGGGCCGCCGGCCAGCAGCCCGGTCAGCACAAAGCGCCCGTTAGCGTCAGCCTCCACCGTGCGGCGGGTACCGGTAGGCAGGTAATAAACCGTGACGGCGGCCCCGACCAGCACTCCGCCCGCATTGTTGGCTGACTTTATCTGGCCGGTCAGCGTCACCGGCACCACGGCCGATGCAGTGGGTGTGGGTGTGACAGCGGTCTGCGCGCGGACGGGTGATGCCAGCAGCCCGGCCCCCATTGCCAAGGCCCAGACCGGCAAACTCAAGGTAAAATATCGCATAGAAAAAGTACAGGTGGAATGATTCGACTGGCTTAAGCGGAGATGCCGCGAAAGGTTTTCTACCTGCTGCAAGATTTGGCCCTAATGATATAATGCTAGTTTTTATGATAGCAACTTATTTAGTATTATTAGTTATTTTTCCATCATTAAGATTATGTTATCACAACACTATTAATATTTTTATTACTGATTTACAATGCTTTAATAAGAAAATCTGAAATTTAAATCCTGATTAGGGAAATTAAAATCAAAAAATCCTGTAAACTTTTTTTTTGCCAGTCAGTTTATCGGCACACAATCAATCTCCCTATTATCTCATTTTCATGAACAAGTCATACGCTTTCATCGCTATGCTTTCGCTCACCACCATACTCGGGTCGTGCAGCAAGGATGCATCAACTCCAACCCCTACCGCCAACACCACTACCAATCTGTCAGCCAGCATCAACGGTGCCCAGCAGGTACCGGCCAACGCTTCTACTGCCACGGGTACTTTTGCGGGCACCTACGATAGCAGCAACAAGCAGCTCACCTACACCGTCACTTTTCAGGGGCTGACTCCGACCCAGGCCCACATCCACACCGGTGCTCCCGGCGCTTCCGGCGCGGTAGCCATTCCGTTTGCCACGCTCACCTCGCCTATAACGGGTACGGTCACGCTCACCGCCGACCAGGCTACCAGCCTGCTGAACAATGGCATGTACGTCAACATCCATTCCAGCACGTATTCAGGCGGCGAAATCCGGGGCAACATCAGCAAGTAGCCCCGCAGGTCGACCCGCCGGCCCCGGCGGCCGTCACAGAAACCCCTTTTGGAAGAGCCCCGCCCTGCCAGTCGCAGCGGCAGTTGCTTTTCCGAAAGGGGTTTTTCGCTGGATATACGCCGGCCGCCGGCCCGCTCAGTCGTAGCGCCGCCCCTTCCACACCACGGCCCCGCCAGCCAGCCGGTAGCCCAGCAGGGCCAGCGTCAGGGCCAGCGTCAGGGCCAGCGTGTACAGCTCAAATAGAGGCAGCAGCGTCCAGCGCAGGCGCAGGCCCGCCCGGCGGTGGGCGGCGGCGGCCAGCGTGCCCTGCACCAGCACCTTGGCTGCCCAGCAACCCAGCACCACGGCTGGCCCACCCAGCAGCGCAACGCCTGCCAGCGCCGGCCAGAAGCCACTAAAGAAGAGCAGCTCCAGCCGCAGGCGCAGCGGCAGGCCCGCCACACCGCGCAGCCAGCGCTGCCGCTGCCGCAGTAGGGCCGCCCAGGTAGGCACGGGTAGCGAATCGGCCCGCACATCAGCCTGAAACACCTGCCGGAAGCCGAACCCCGCCGCCAGCACAGCCTGGAACAGGGCGAAATCCTCGGTCACGGAAAAGGGCAGCACCTCGTAGCCGCCGGTGGCCTCGTAGGCGGCGCGGGTCACGAGCATGTTGTTGCCCATAGCCGTCACGGGCCGGCCCAGGTCGCTCACTACCTGCACCATGCTCAGCGAGAGCAGCCAGTCGACACCCTGCAATTGATGAAACAGCCGTGGCCCGCGCACCGCCGTAATGCCCGTGACCGTGCCCACGCCCGGCCCGGCGTGGGCCAGCAGCCCGGTTATCCAGGTGGGCGGCAGGCTGATGTCGGCATCGGTGATGAAGAAATAGTCGGTGGTAGCCAGCCGGGCCAGGTGGGCCAGCACGTTGGCCTTGCCGCGGGCCTGGCCCAGAGTATCAACAATAGGTACCACCTGAAACAGCCCGCCAAAGCCCCGCATAGCTGCTTCGGCCACTTCGGCGGTGCCGTCGGTGCTGCCATCGTCGCCTACCAGCACCTCCAGCAGCGCGGCCGGGTAGCGCAGGGCGCGCAGGCTGGCCAGGCAGCGCGGTAGGGCCTGGGCCTCGTCGCGGGCGGCCACGAGAATGCTTACGCGGGGCAGCAGCTGCGGCAATAGCCGGGGCACCGCCGCCCCCCGCCGGCCGGCAAAGCGCCCCGCTGTGTAGGCCAGGCCCAGCAGCCACAGCAGCAGGTAGGCCAGAAGCGTCTTCAGCAGCACCGCACTCATAGCGTGGCAAACTGAAAGCCCTGCGCGGCCAGATGCGCCAGCAGGCGCGGCAGCACGTAGCGCAGCCGGGGGCCGGCCTTGCGGCTGTCGTGAAAAACCACCACATCGCCGGCCCGCACGGCTTCCAGCGCAAAGCGCAGGCAGTCTTCGGGCCGCAGGTCGGGGTCGTAGTCGCGGGTCAGCACCGACCACATCACCACCCGGAATTCGGGCTGCAAGGCCCGCAGCAGCGGCCAGGTCAGGCGGCCGAAGGGCGGACGGAACAGGGGCCTTTCCGGCACTTCGGGCTGGGTTTGGACTGCTGAAACTACTGGAGGCAACAGGGTGGTAAGCTGCGCGGCGCACGCAGCCACATCGGCCAGGTAGGCGGGCCGAGTGGTGGCCCAGCCGCTGCGGTGGTGAAAGGTATGGTTGCCGAGGCGATGCCCGGCGGCCAGGGCGGCGCGGGCTATTTCGGGGTAGCGCGCCAGGTTTTCGCCCACGCAGAAAAACGTGGCTTTCGCCCCGAAAAGCGCCAGCTGCTCCAGCACCCAGGGCGTTTCATTGGGCACGGGACCGTCGTCGAAGGTGAGATACACGACCGGTACCCCAGCGGGCGTAGTGGCCGGGCCACGCCACTCGCAGCCGGGCAGCAGGGCGTGCAGCAGGCGGGGCGGGCGGGTAAGCAAAGCCGCGTCGAGCCGGGCACGCATGGGCATCAGGAACGCACGATGCGCATAATAGGCACGGTGGAACCGGGCAGCGGCCCGAGCACCCCAGCCAGGGCTTCGAGGAAGGCTTCGGCAGTGTTGGGGCGGCCGCCGGCGGGGCCGCGGCCCAGGTGGCGGTGGTGCTCGCCGGCCCACTCGCCCACCACCGTGGGCGTGCCAGCGGGGCCGCTCAGGCCCAACGTAGCTTCCAGAGTGAAGTAGCGAGGGCGGGTTTCCTCAGCTTCGGTTTCAGCGGGCTCGTCGTCTTCCTCATACACTAAAGCCGAAAAATGGGCTTCCATCGTGGCTTGGGGCGCAGGCAGATGGAACAGGGCGGTGGCGCGGCCGGCCACTTCGTGCCAGGTCATTCGCAAGCCTTTGGGGTTCACGCGGTCGACGGGGGCCACGTTTTCGGCGGCCTTATCCCACACGTAAAGCAGCAGCTCGCGCGCCAGATAAGGGTCGCTCAGCTCGCGGCGCACCGAGGCCGGCCGTCGCCAGGCCAGCTGCGGCAGCAGCACGTGGGTGAAGTTGTAAGGGTGCAGTCGGGCCATATCGTGGCGCAAAGGTAAGGGCGGGGTGCTGGTGATGGGTGGTAGGTTGAGGATAGAATCACGTCATGCAGAGCGTAGCGAAGCATCTCGCCCACAGTCACCAATCAAAATCATTCTCGCGATTGAGTTAGTGCTTCTAGCGAGATACTTCGCTGCGCTCTGCATGACGTTCATTTCAACACCAATCCCTACCCCGCCACCGCTGCCAGTACCGCCTGCCACAGTACCTCCGCACTCTCGGCCCACGAAAAGCGCGACAGATTTTCGCGGCCCCGCGCTACCAGCCGCGCGCGCAGCGCCGGCTCCTGCCAGAGCCGGCCCAGACTGGCGGCAATGCTGCCAACGTCGTGCGGGTCGACGAGCAGCGCGCCGCCATCGCCGGCCACTTCGGGCATCGAGCTGAGGTTGCTGGTGAGCACCGGGCAGCCGCTGGCCTGGGCCTCCACGATGGGAATGCCGAAGCCTTCGAAGTAGGGCACGTACACCGTGGCCAGAGCCGCCGCGTACAGGTCGGCCAACTCGGCATCGCTCACCCGGCCGGTGAACTGCACGGCCTCGGGGTGGCGCATCTGCTGGTAGGCTTCGAGAATAGGACCGGCTCTCCAGGCCTTGCGACCCACGATGAGCAGCTGCGCCGCCCCGGTACCGGGAGTGGCTTTAAAGGTATCGAAAGCCCGCAGCAGCTGCCCCAGATTCTTGCGCGGCTGCAACGCCCCTACAAACAGAAAGTACGGCTGCCCTGCGGCAACGCGCTGCCGCACGGCCACCTGCGCGTCAGCGGGCAGGGGCCGAAATCCCTCGGCCGGGGCATTGTAGGCCACGCTGATTTTAGCCGGGCTGATGCCGTAAGTCTGCACGATGTCGGCCTTGGTGACTTCCGACACCGCTACCAATTGCTCGGAAGCGCGGGCGAAACGCGGGGCGAAAAAGTGGTAATACTTGCGTTGCAGCAGGCCCACGTCGAGCGGAAAATGCTCGAAAGCCAAGTCGTGTAGTACCGTCACGCGGGGCACGCGGGTGTTGAGGGTGGTGAAGCCGTCGGGGCTGAGGAAGGCCGCTGGCCGGTGCCGGGCCAGCCAGGCCGCCACCGCCCCCTCAAACCAGGCCACGAACAGCAGCGGGTGCCGGGCCGGCGGCCGCAACACGTGCGGCACCACGTTCGGCCCGAACAGGTAGCGCGCATCGAAAGCCCGGTCGAACAGGAAGTGAAACGTCACTTCCGGATGCCGGGCCACCAGCTGCCGTAGCGTTTCGTGGGTGAAGCGCCCGATGCCTTCGAGGTGCCCGCCGGGCAGCAGGAAACGGGTGTTGACGGCGAGGTGCACAGGCCAGGCGTTAGGCTTTCACAAACACGAAATTGGTCGAATCCTCGCCGCGGCGGGCCAGGTAGGCATCCAGGTCGGGGCAGGGTTCGAGCTCGCCGGTGGCGGTGGGCGCGTAACCGGCGTAGCCCCAGCTGGCCAGCAGGGCGGCGGCTTCGTGGTGGGCCGTGTTGTGGCGGCCGGGGGCCAGGTACTCCATCACCAGCAGCGGGCGGTGGGCGGCCAGGGTTTGGGCCGCGCCGCGAATCACCTTCAGCTCAGCGCCTTCCACGTCGATTTTGATGAAGGCCGGTACCACGCCCAGCTCAGCCAGGGCAGCGTCGAGCGTGGTAGCGGCCACTTCGGTTTTCACGGGGGGGTACTCGGCAAACCATTTTTCGTGGCGGAACTGGTCCACGTTCATCGAATTGAACTCGTTGTAGAGCACCGGAAACTCGAAAAACGAGATGGTTTCGGGTTGGTCCGACAGGGCCTGATTGAAGGCCGCGATGTTGGCCTGGGGGCGCACGTTGTCGGCCAGTACGGCGAAGGTGTTGCGCGAAGCCTCAAAGGCCACTACCCGGCCCTGCGGCCCCACCAGCCGCGAAGCCAGTAGCGAGAAGTAGCCGAAGTGCCCGCCCACGTCCACAAAATTGTCGTTCGGCTTCAGGTAGCGCAGCATCACGCGGGCCAGGCGGGTTTCCGACTCGTGCGACTTACCCCCGAGCAGGTATAAATCGGTGCCGGCGGGTAGCAGCACGCGCATGGGCAGCCCGAAAAACGTTTTTACGTCGGTGGGCCGGGCGCGGTGGCTGCGGGCATAAATCAGCTCCCGAAAGCCCAGGGCAAAAATATACCGGGCCGGGGTATGCCACAGCCGCTGCCAGCGGCTGCCGTGGGCCAGCCGCTCAATTTCGGCCAGCTTCGCTCCTAAATCATTCATGCCAAAAATATTAGCGCAGGGTCCGAAAGCGCCCTGCCAGCACCGGCGCGGGGCCGGGCCGGCAAATATCCGTCAGCGGCGCCAAAGTTGGCGGCTTCAGCGCCGCAGCTGGCGCAGCTCGGCCGGGCGCACCACCCCAAAAACCAGCAGCAGCACGCCGAAGATGACGCCGGCCACGGCCGTTTCGAGCACCCAGTGCAGGCCCGCCAGCTGCCGCAGGCCATACCAGGCTGCGCACAGCGCGCCCAGGGTGGCCAGCAGCCGGCCCAGTAGCCCCCACGGCACGGCCACGTCGGTGCGGGCCACCAGCACCACGTAGCCCCCCGACACCAGCGCGGCGCAGGCCAGCGTGTTCCAGGCGGCGGCCACCGCGCCAAACCGGGGCAGGAAAATGGCATTCAGCGTCACGTTCAGCACGATGCTCACCACCACCAGCCGGCTCACAAAGCGCACGTGGCCGGTGCTATTGAGCAGCGCGGCGTAGATGGCAAACAGCGCGTGCACCAGCACATTGAGAAACAGAATGCGCACGCACCAAGCCATGCGGGCTATTTCGGCGGGGCTGCTGTGGGTGAGCTGCCAGAACAGCCGCTCGGCGTTGAACCAGCCAAAGGCGACCACCAGCAGCAGCGGCACCGCCACCACCCGCTGCCCGAACCAGAACAGCGTCTGCTGCTCGGTTTTGCTGTGCTGCACGGCGGCAAACTTGGCAAAAAACAGCGGCAGCACCGTCCAGGCATACATCATCACAGCATCGACCCAGCGGTAGGCCCCGGCATAGTAGCCCGCCTCCACCGGCGAGGCCAGCCGCTCCAGCATCACCATATCCACCCGCTCGTTGATGCCGTAGAGCACCGTGATGAGGGCAAACGGCAGGCTCTGGCGCAACAGTCCCCGCGCCTGCGGCCAGCTGAACCGGTAGCGCACCCGCCCAAACAGCTTCCACATCAGCCCATACAACAGCACCGCCGTGAAGGCGGCGGCCGCCAGCCGCGCCCCCAGGTAGCGCTCCAGGGTGAGGCCAATGGGCAGGCACAGCAGCACCAGCCCCAGCAGCAGGGCCTTTTCGAGCACCGAGAGCACGGCATCGGTATTGAAGCGCTGGCTGGCCTGTAGCGTGCCCCGCAAAAACTGCGCATACTGCGCGAGCAGCAGGCTGGCCCCCACCACGGCCAGCCACAGCAGCTGGCTGCCCCGGTAGCCCAGCAGCCCGCCCACGGCCAGCATCAGGCCCAGGGCCACCACGTTGAGCCCGCCGCGCAGGGGCAGCACCACCGGGAAGGCTTCGGCCATGAATCCGGGCTCGGCGGCCAGGCGCTGCACGCTGAAGTGCGTGAGCCCCAGGTCGGAGAGCACCGCCAGAATCATGGTGAGCGAAGTGAGGGCCGTGACGATGCCAAAGGTGGCGTGGCCCAGGCGGTCCTGCACGAGGCTTTCGACCACTACCCACCCGGGTTTCACCAGCAGGTTGAGGACGACGACAAAGCTGATATTACCAAAAAAGCGTTTGATGACGCGCTGCGAGTTAAAACTGCCAAACCAATAGCCCGCCGCCCCGCGCCGGAACCGCAAAGCTACGCAGCGTACCGGGGCCGGTACGGGCTACTTCCACAAGTGGTTTTCAGTTATCTTTGCCCGCCCTTGTTCCGCGCCGACACGCATAAATTCGCGGGCTGCGGGCACTTCTTTCTGTATGCCTGAACATTCTTTTTCGCTGGTCAGCCTCGGCCCTATCATTCGCCGCTGGCGCTTTCTGGTAGCCGTAGCCGTCACCCTGGCCGCCATCGTGAGTACCGTTGTATCGCTCACCCTCCCCAATATCTACCGGTCGACAGCCGTATTTATTCCCACCAACCCGCAGTCGGCCGACCCCGACCGGCTGGTGGATGGCGGCAAGCTGGAGCTGGGCGGCCGGGCCGAAGACCTGGACCGGGCCATCACCATCGGCCAGTCGCAGCCGGTGGCCGAAATGATTATCCGGCGGTTTCAGCTCTACCAGCATTACAAGGCTGGCACTCCTGGCGACGACGTGGCCGACAACTACGTCTTGAGCGAGTTCAGCAGCAACCTCGACATCGTGCACAACGAGCGCGACGCCATTGAGCTGACCTTTATTGACCGCGACAAGCATCTGGCAGCCGCCGTGGCCAACACGATGGTGCACGTCATCGACTCAGTAACCCAGCAGCTGACCCTGGAAAACCGACGCACCGTGCTCGACCTCTACCGCCTGCGCTATGAGTCGCTTAGTACCAATTTCGAGCGTAGCCGCCACGAGCTGGTGGGTGCCCGGCACCGCTACGGCATCTTCGGCCTCGAAATGCAGGGCCGCTACATGGCCAAGGAAATTATTGAAACGGAAACGGCTTTGCGCAAGGCCGAAGGCGGCGGGGGTGGCAGCGTCGCCGGCCTGCGCCGCGCTCTGCATGCCCTCACCCGGGCCGATGGCGGCAACCTCATCAACCTGGAAAGCTACACCCGCGGGGTCGACTCCCTGAGCATGTTTACGGCTCGCGTAGCCGACCTGCAAGGCCGCCTCGTGGGTGCCCGCTCGGCTTATGAATCGGCCGCGCTTAGCCTGCGGGGCCGGGTTTCGAGCATCTATCTGGTGCAGAAGGCCTACCCGGCCACCCGCAAGTTCAAGCCCGTGCGCTCGCTTATCGTTATCGGCTCGGTGCTCATAACCTTTGCGCTGTCGGTGCTGGTAATTGCGCTGCTTGAGCTGTACCGCTACAACCGCTCGCGCCAGGCCGCCGCATGAGCCCCCTGCTAACCCGGCTGTGGCCCGCCGACGGCCTCCAACGCCTGTTTGTGGCCTTCGTGCTGCTGCTGCTGGCGGGTGGAGCGGGGGCCGTGCTGCTCAACCAGCCGGCGCTGCTGCTGCCGGGCCTGCTGGTAGTGGGGCTGCTGGTGGCTTTCATCGAATGGCGCTGGCTGTACTACCTGCTGTTTTTCCTGCTGGCCTTTTCGCTGGAAATCGGCCTGCCCGGCGGCTTCAGCATGGATGTCCCCTCCGAGCCGCTTATGCTGGCCCTCACGGCCTGCGTGGGGCTGGCTTTGGCGCTGGGTCAGGGGCGCCTGCCGGCCCGCGAGCTGCGCCATCCGCTGCTGGTGCTGCTGGTGCTCATGCTGCTGTGGACGGCTATCGACACGCTGTTTTCGGTGAATACGCTCAAGTCCGTCAAGTACCTGCTCGCCAAGGTGTGGTACCTGGTGCCCTTTATTTTGGGCACGCTGCTGGTGGTGCGCCGGCCGGCCGAAGCCTGGCGCTTTGTGGCGGCTTACGCAGCGGGGGCCTGCTGCACGGTGCTCTACGTGGTGAGCCGACATGCCACCAAGGGGTTCAGCTTTGCCGAAATCAACTGGGCGCTGCATCCCTTCTATCGCAACCACGTCAGCTACGCCACTACCCTGGCGCTGATTATTCCCTTCGTGCTGCTGGGCCAGCAAACCGCCAGCCGGCGAGTACGCCCACTGTGGTGGGTGGCCCTGGGGCTGCTGCTATTCGGGCTCCTTACCTCCTATACCCGCGCGTCGATTCTGTCGCTGCCAGTGGCGGGTCTCTACTACCTGGTGCTGCGCCTGCGCCTGACCTGGGCCGTACTGCTGGCGACTGCGCTGAGCGTGGCCGGCAGCGTATTCTATTTTGTGAGCGAAGACAACTTCATGCTCTTCGCCCCGGATTTTGAGAAAACGGTGTTCAACGGCCAGAACTTCGAGAAGCACCTGGAAGCGACCTACAACATGCAGGATGTATCGGGCATGGAGCGCGTGTACCGCTGGGTAGCTGCCTCCCGCATGATTGCCGACAAGCCCCTGGTAGGCAGCGGCCCCGCCACCTTCTACCCCGAATACAAGCGCTACACGGTGAAAAGCTTCCGCACTTACGTGAGCGAAAACCCCGAAAAATCAACTACGCACAACTATTTCCTACTCCAGCTGGCCGAGCAGGGCATTCCCGGCTTTACGCTGTTTGTGCTGCTGGTGGCCACGGCCCTGCTCACAGCCGAGCGCCTCTACCACCGGGCCCGCCACCGGCCCGAAGTGCGCCGCGTCGTACTGGCCGCCACCCTCTCCTTCGTGGTTATCCTCTTCCACCTTACGCTCAATGAGCTGGTGGAAGTTGACAAAATCGGCTCGATCTTTTTCGTGTGCCTGGCCCTGCTGCTGCGCTGTGGCACCTGGCTGAAAGAAGATGGCAGTGCAGAAAGCGGCACCGCAGCGGGCTAACCTTTCTGCACCCGGTACTCTTCCGCCACCTTCTCAATCTGAGTAACGTGCCGTTCGGCGTGCTTGGCCAGGAAGTAGACGAAATCATACACGTCGAGCTTGCCCAGGTCGTGCACCGACATGGTGGTGCGGTAGAGCACGCCTTCGCCGTGGGGCAGGCGGGCCAGCACGGCCTGGCACTGCTGGAGCTGCTGATGCAGCGTGGCCGCAACTTCCGGCCCTGTTTTCAGACCACGCGGCTCCATGTGCGCGGGCCTCATCCAGGTGAACGCGCCGGGGCGGCCAATCTCGTCGAGGTGCGCACGTACCGACTGCCGGTTAGCCAGCTCGGTGGCCAAATCCAGCCCGTGGGCATTTTTGAGGGCCTTGGTGGCCCCCTTCTCGATGAGAATGAGCAGGTAATGATTGGTGAGAGCAACGTGCTCAAGAATCTGGTCGACGCTCCAACCGCCGTTGGCCGGGTGGTAACTGCGCAGCAGAGTCGGTGCCGCAAACCAGCGGTCGAGCGCGCCGAAATCGACGGCCAGCTTCTGATTAGTTTCAGCAATCAGCTCGGTCGGATTCATTGTCATTCCTACTTGAACCGGCAGCTGAGAATGGTCACGTCATCGGCGAAATGGGTGCCGCGCGAGCTGAATACCTCGATGCTCCGCATCAGCTCGTCGTGCAGCCGGGGCAGCGGCAGGTAGCGGCTGCGATGCAGTACGCCAAGCACGCCGTCTTCGCCAAACTCGTTGCCGTCGGCATCGAACACCTCGGTGAGGCCGTCGGTGTAAAGCAGCAGCAGCGAATGCGGTGGTATTTCGACTTCGCCCACCTGCAACAGGGGCAGCTCTTCCATAATACCCAGCATCACGGTGCCGTCCTTCAGGGTACGTACCGAGCCGTTGTCGGCGAGCAGCAGGGGGTCGTTGTGGCCGGCGTTCACAAATTGAAGGCGGCGCGTGCGGCGGTTGTAGATGCCCAGAAAAGCGGTGATGAACTTTTCGCCGCCCGAGTTGCGAAACAGCAGGTGGTTGAGCTCGGGCACCACCGTGGCCAGCGGTACGCCCTGGCGCAACAGCGTACGCAGCCCGGCCTGGAAGTTCGACATCAGCAGCGAGGCCGGCACGCCTTTGCCGCTCACGTCGGCCACGCACAGCAGCACCCGGTCGGCATCAATTTCGACCACATCGTAGTAGTCGCCCCCGATTTCGGTATGCGGCACGTAGGTGCGCTCCATGGCCACGTCGGCATCGTTGGGCAGCTGGCGCGGAAAGAGCAGGGCCTGCACCTCCTGGGCAATTTCGATTTCCTTGCGCACGGCGGCATCGGCCACGCGCTGGGCCTGGAGGCGGTGGTTTTCCACGGCCCCCATCAGCGTATTAGCCAGCGAGGTGAGGAAGGGCATGAGCTGCCCACGGTCGTAATCGGAGCGGAAACCGCCCACAAAAACGTAGGCCACCACCCGGCGATGACGCAGAATGGGCAGTATCATTTCATACTTCTCCCATTCCGGCCCAAGCCCAAGGTCTTCCACGGCTTGGGGCTCGCGCACATCCCCATCGAGCAGCGGGCGCGAGAGCTGGAGCTTTTCGGCGGTGGCCAGGTCGCCGCCCAGCACCATGCGGGGCCTGAATTGGTTGCCTTCGCGGGCGAAGAGCACGAGCTGCACCACGTTGCGCTGGCCCTGCAAGGTCAGGCGCAACATGTGGTAGAGCTCATCCACGGTGTGGTCGCGGGCCGTCATGTCGTGAGCCACCCCGAGCACGGTGTCGAGCTCGAATTGCTTGAGCATCAGCTGGCGCTTGAGCTGCTTGAGCTGTAGGTCGCGCGCGGCGAGCAGAGCGGCAGTATCGGCCGGGTGCGGATTGGGAGAATCGGGAGCGGCGGTAGCCATACGGGGCAAGGTACACAAAGCGCCCGGGAAAGTCGGCCGCAGCTGACAAACATAGGACATTGCCGGGAAAGAATCGATTTCACTATGGGCCGATACACCGGATTCAACTAACTCCAAAGGGAAATTACGCGGTTGGAATTATTGGATTCCAGGGCTGGGATGGGGCGGGCGGCCAGGGGCACAGTGCAGGCTGCGTGCTACATTGCCACCGGGGTTTTGGGGTCGTAGGCGTCGCGCAGGCCGTTGCCGAGCAGGTTGAAGCTGAGCACCAGAAGCGAAATAGCCAGGCCCGGCAGTAGCGTAAGCCACAGGCCGGCCTCGGTGCCGAGCAGGTCGTAGCCTTCCTTCACCATCAGGCCCCAGCTCGGGGCCGGGGGCTGCACGCCCAGGCCCAGAAAGCTCAGCCCCGCTTCGAGCAGAATGGCCGAGGCGAAATTACTGGTGGCCAGCACAATAAGCGGCCCGCGCATATTGGGCAGCAGGTGCCGGGCAATGAGGCGCGAAGTCGGCAGCCCCAGTACGCGGCCGGCCTCCACGAAAGTGGCCGAGCGCAAACTCAGCATTTGCCCGCGCACTACTCGCGCCACATCCACCCACATAGTCAGGCCCACGGCTACGAAGCTTACCCACACGCCTTTGCTGTCGAGGGCCAGTGAAATGGCGATGACGAGCATGATGCCCGGAATACTCCACACCACCGTCATCACCCCCAGCAGCAGCGAATCGACCCAGCCGCCGAAGTAGCCGGCCACCGCGCCCACGGCCATGCCCAGCACCAGCGAAATGAGCACCGCCACCAGCCCGATGCCCAACGAGATGCGCGTGCCCAGCAGGAGCCGGCTCAGCTCGTCGCGCCCGGCCTTGTCGGTGCCCAGAACGTAGCTGCGGGTGAGGAGGTGGCTTTGCCGGATTTCGCGCTGCAAATCGGGCCGGGAACCAGCGTGGCCGGCCACAGCGGCCAGGGGCAGGCGGCGCGGGCGGCCGGCCTCGGCCGAGTGCTCGCCCAGCGGTTTGAGGATAATAGAATCGCCGGTAAATGCGTAGCCGCCGATGGGCGTTTCCTGCCATTCGGGTTCGCGGCCGCGCAGCCAGGTGGTGAAGATGTTGGCCGGGGCCGCACCCAGCCGGGCCGAATCGGGCAGCGGCTGGCGCAGCAGCAGCACCCGCAGGCCGGGGCTTTCCTTTTGCACCTGCACAAAGCCGTGGTTGGCATTGGGCGAGTTATCGGGCAGCACCCAGTAGCCCAGCAGCGCCACCAGCGCGCACAGGGCAATAAAGGCCAGACCGGCCACGGCAGGCCGATTTTGCCACAGGCGTTGGCGCACGTAGTAGCCGGGCGGCCGGGCGGCGGCCAGGGAAGTGCCGGTTGCGCCGGTCGAAACGGCCGTGGTTGCCACTGTTAGCGGGTGTTGTGCTGTAGCAGGCCTTCCTTCGAGGCCAGGTAGGCAGCATCGCGGGCAATGGCGCCAAAGGAGGTGGTTTCGTAGGCCAGCTCGGTGTCGGGGTCGGGCCAGTAGCTGCGGATGAGGCCCTGCTCCAGCAGGTTGCGGAGCTGGTCTTCAAGCTCGGGCGCGGGCAGGCCGGTTTTCTGGAGCAGCGTGCGAAACGGGGTGACGAAATAAAGCTCGTCGAGCAGGTCGAATTCGGGGTCAGTCACGGCGGGAGAATCGGGCAGGCGGAGGTATGGGG
>JALYUI010000202.1 GCA_030853845.1 Bacteroidota bacterium
CAAAATCGGTCAGCAGGTCGTCAAATTCGGCGGGCAGCAGACTGGTCAAGGCCAAAAACTGCGTTGGCCGCTCGCGTAGGGCCAGATAATTCATCCCCCAAAGTACGTCCCTGCCCCTCGCGGCAGTATACCTAACTTTACCGCATCAGTATTACTA
This sequence comes from Bacteroidota bacterium, assembly GCA_030853845.1. Taxonomy (GTDB): domain Bacteria; phylum Bacteroidota; class Bacteroidia; order Cytophagales; family Hymenobacteraceae; genus Hymenobacter. The sequence continues at coordinate 158 of JALYUI010000202.1, forward strand.
TTAGCCTGGGGGCCGGCGTTGAGGGGGCGCTGCGCCGGGCAGCACCTTTTCCCTTTTCACATTAACCTCTCTACAATCATGCAATTCTCTGTTGAGTTACTCCTCACCCGCGCCGACTGCGACGCCGTGAAAACCGATACCCAGGAAGACATCGACCGCGCTCAGTTCCGCATCACGGCCGCCACCCGCTCGGCCACGCTGCAAACCAGCGAGGCCACGGCCCACTCGGCCGATATCAGCTCGCTCTCCGACCAGATTACGCCCCTCGAAACCCGGGTAGCCGGCATGGCCATCGGCGAGGCCCGCACCAAAGAGGAAATCCGCCTGCGCGGCCTCAAGCGCGAGCGCGAAAAGCTCCAGGACGACCAGCTCGGCGGCCAGGGCGGGCGCGGGGCCTTCCGCCGCCAGCGCGAGCTCGACGCGGCCCAGCGCCAGCTGGTGGGCTACCAGGACTGCCTGGCCCAGGTGCAAACCCGCCACGACGCCCTGCCCGCCTAAGCTGCAAGCTGCTAGCTGCTAGCCGCAAGCCACAAGCTACAAGCCCGGGCGGCCCCGGCCCGTCCCGGGCACCCACGAAAAAGCCTGACTGGTGACAGTCAGGCTTTTTTTGTTGCGGGAGGTGATGGGGCGGGGCCGCCCCCGGTAGGGCCGGCCGCACCCGCTTACTCCACCGTCAGGCGCAACGCCTTACTGCCGGCGCGCACCAGGTACACGCCGGTGGGCAGCCCGGCCGGCAGTGCCAGCACGGCCGTGCCCAAGGCATCGGCCGAAGCCGAAGCGACCGGACGGCCCAGCGTGTCGAACGCCGTGACCAGCGTGCCGGGCCGCGCGCCCGTGAGCGTGGCCGCGCCGCCGTGGGCCGGGTTGGGGTACAGGGCCAGGCCAGCTTCGGCCTTCGCCGTCAGCGCCACGGTGCGCACCGGCGAGTAGCTGAAGCTGCCATCCAGGTCCACCTGCTTGAGGCGGTAGTAAAGGAGGGCTTGGGGACTTGGGGTCTTGGGGACTTGGTTGTCGAGGTAGCCATAGGCGCGAGCGCTGCTGCTGCTGCCCGACGCCGCCACCATGCCGAGGCGCTCGAACTCCCGGCCGTCGGTGCTGCGCTCCACCTCGAAGCGGGCGCTGTTCTTTTCCGAGGCCGTGGCCCAGGCTAGGCGCACGGCCGGGCCGGCGGCCGTGGCCGTGAAGGCGGCCAGCTCCACGGGCAGGGGGTTCACGTTGAAGTCGCCGCCGGCCGTGAAGTCGGAGAAGCCCGCCACGCCGAGGCGGCTGAGCACGGGGGCCGCGTTGGAGCCGGTGGTCGTAACGTGGGTGCCCACCAGGGCCCAGTCGGCGCTGGGGTCGGCGCGCTTGAGCAGCACCAGCTGGGTATAGTCGAGCACGCCCGACGCGCCGGTGAAGGTGAACGTGGGCGTGTAGGTGCCGCCGGCCAGGCCGTCGGCCGCCGCCACGCGCCAGTAGCCGCTGGCCGAAGCCTTGTTGACGGTGATGCTGCCTTCGGTGAGGGGCAGGCCCTGGTTGCCGGAAGGCAGCACGATGAACTCGGCCGTGAGCGAGCCGGCCGTGCTGGGCGCGGCCGTGAAGTCGATGGTGGCCGGGCGCAGCTGCGTGGGCGTGCCCACCGGGAAGGTGCGCGCGCCGATGGCCGCCGGAATCCAGCGCTTGAAGGGGCCCACGATGACGCCCGCGTTGCCAGTGGTGGCATCGAGCGTGCCGGGCACACCGGTGCCGGTGCCTAGCACCAGCAGGTTGGTGGCCGTGCTGGTCGCCGCGCCCTGCTGTAGGCGGAGCGTGCCGGGCACGGCGGTGGCCTGCGAGAGCGTCACGCCGGCCGGGTTGTTAAAAATCAGGGTGGTGGTGGCCGCCAGCGTGGCCGGAAAGCCGGTGCCCGTGACCTGGGCCGCCGGGCCGCCGAACTCAACGTTGCCCGCGAAGGTGCGGGTGCCGGTGTTCTGCACGTTGCCGGTGGCCGTGCCGCTGGGGCTGATGCCGGCGGGGCTGCCCAGGCGCAGGGTCGCGCCGCTCAGGGCCGTGAAGGTGCCCGTGCCGGTGAAGGCGCTGGTGCCCAGGTCCAGGGTGCTGCCGCTGTTCACGGTCGCGTTCACCCGGTTGGTGGCCGTGCCGATGGTGCCGGAGCTGGCGAAGGCCTGGACGCCGGTTTTGGCGAAGTACAGCTGCTGGCCGGTGTTGGCGGCCACGGTGCTGCCGGTGGTCAGGGTGCCCTCGTTGATGAAGTTGCCCAGCAGGTTCACGCGGCTGGTGAGGAAGGCCGTGCTTGCCACGCTGGTTCCATTGAAGGCCGACAGCCCCGACACCAGGCTGAACGTGGCCCCGGCCCGCACCGTCAGGTTGCCCCCGATGGTCAGGGGGTTGGGGCGAATGGTGCTGGTGGTGGTGGTGTAGCCCTGGTTGGCCGTGAAGCTGCCCCCGGCCACGGTAAAGCTGCCGCCCACGTTTACCGCTACGGTGGCATTGCCGGTAGCGTTGACATTGTTCGCTGAGCAGCCAACCACGGTGCCGCCGTTCTGCACGTAGCTGCCGTTGATGGTGAGTGCGCCGCCGATGGTGGTGGCCAGCGTGAGCAGGCGCAAGGTGCCGGTGGTGCCGGTGTTGGTCACGGTCAGGTTGCCGGTTAGGGTGGCCGTGCCCGTGCTACCCAGCAGCGCGTGGATGCCGGAGCCGGTCAGGTTTACCTCCAGGCTGCCCAGGGTTTTGCCGTTCAGTCCGTTGGGCACCGTGCTGGCTACCGCGCCGGCCAGCTCCAGGGTGGCGGCGGCATCCCAGGCAGCTACCGGGATGACGGGCGCGGCGGTAGTGGCGAAGAGCACGAGCCGGCTACCGGCCCCGAACACGGCCGTGCTGGCCGTGAAGCCCATGCTGGTGGCCGGGGTGGAGTTGGTGTTCAGCACCAAGGTGCCATTCACCGTCAGCGTGCCGGCCAGGCTGAGGGTGCCGTAGCTGCTGCTGCTGCCCGACGTGACGCCCGTGAGCTGACCGATGGACAGCACCCCGCCGGCCGCCACCGTCACGGCCGCGCCGCTGGGTACGGTCAGGGTCTGGCCGGCCACGGTGGTCAGCACCCCGCCGCTCTCGATGGTCACCGTTTTCAGGCTTTCGGCGGTGGCCAGCGTCACGGTGTGCGTGTTGCGCACGTTCACGGTGGGCAGGAACTGGTAGAGCGGGGCCACGGGGGCGGCCGTCCAGCTCACGTTGTCAGCGGAGCTTTCCCAGGTGGCGGGGCTGCCCCAGTTGCCGGTGGCCACGCTGCGGAAGTAGCCGGGGGCCACCACCGCCTGCACGGTGTAGGTGGCGGTGGTATTGCCGTCTTCCGAAGTCAGCACGACCGTAGCCGTGCCACCCACGCTCAGCGAGGCCGAGGCGGTGCCGCTGGCCACGGCTGCGCCATTGATGGTGATGCTGGTGTAGCCGTTACTGGCCGTGGGCGTGAGGGTGTAGGTGGGGGTGCCGGCGGCTACGTACAGCGTGTAGGCCAGCGTGGCAGGGGCGAAGGCGGGGCTGAGCACACCAGTCGAGGGCACCAGGCTGGCCAGCTGGGCATCGGTGCCCACGGTGTGGGTGCTGATGCTGGGTGAGTAGTCGCCCTGGCCGGTCACGCTGGCCTTTTCGGCCCGCACGCGCAGGTAGTAGGTGGTACCGTTGGCGAGGCCGGTCACCGCCTGGCTGGTCGTGGAGTAGCCCGTCACCGGGAAGGACGTTACGCCCGAGGCAAACGTGCTTGACGTAGACACATCCAGCACGTAGCCTTCCACGATGCCGGCGGCCGGGGCCGCGCCGTTGATAGTCGGGGCCGTCCAGCTGGCCAGGAAACTGGTGGGGGTGCGGGCCGATACGACCAGGCCGGTGGGTTGCAGCAGGGCGTAGCTTTCCACCCAGTTGCTGGTGGTGTTGCCGCTGCTCAGGCTGAAGTTGAGGAGGGTGCCATCGGCCGCGCTGGCGGTCTGGTCGGCCAGGGTGGTGTAGGCCGCGTTGGCCCCGCCGGCCGTGCCCTGGTCGAAGTTATAGTACGCCAGCAGGCTGGCCGGCACGGCGGCGCTGGTGCTGGTCATGTCGGCCTGCACCTGGGCCGGCGTCAGGGCCGTGCTGTAGAGGCGCACCTCATCGAGCCGGCCCTTGAAGTAGGGGTCGGAGTACTGCGAGCGGCCCAGCCAGTTGTTGGTGAGGGTGCCCAGGCTGGCCGGGCTGGCCGTCAGGGCCGCATTCGTGCCAATGATGTTGCCATCCAGGTACAGGGTGCCGCTGGTGGTGGCCCCGCTGGTGGCCAGGGTCACGGCTACGTGGTGCCAGCCCGTGGGCATGGGCGTGGTGGTGAGAATATTCTCCTCCGCCCCGGCCGAGCGGTTGGCCACGATGCCGAAGAAGATGTTGCCGCTGTTGAACCCGTAGCCCGAGCGCGGCCCCAGTATCATCCACGTGTTGGTGCCGGTGCCGAAGTCGAAGATGCGCGTAAAGATGCCGTTGTCCTGGTAGTTCACCCAGGCCTCGAAGGTGAAGTTGGCCGGGAACGCCGCGGCGGGCAGGGCCACGTAGTCGTCGCTGCCATCGAAGGCCAGGGCATTGCCGGGCGGCACCAGCAGCGTGGCCGGCCGCCGGATGCCCGTGGTGCTGTACGCGCCCTGGCCCGTCACCGAGGTTTTGTCGGCCCGCACGCGGTAATAGTAGGTCTGGGTCGGGTCGAGGCCGCTCACGGGGTAGCTGGTGCCGGCCGTTGTAAAGGGCGAGCCCACCACCAGCGCCGCCGCCGCGAAGGTATTGCTGGTGGCCACCTCCAGGAAGTAGCCGTTATCGACGGTGCCCACGGCCGGGGCCGTCCAGTTGGCCGTGAAGCCGGTGGCGGTGCTGCCGGTGGCGGCCGTGAGCGTAGGCACCACCAGGGCGTAGCTTTCCACCCAGTTGCTGGTGGTGTTGCCGCTGCTCAGGTCGAAGTTGGTGAGGGTGCCGGCGGCGGTGTTGGCCGTCTGGTCCGGGAGGGTGGTCTGGCCGGGGTTGCTGCCGCCGGCCGTCCCCTGGTCGAAGTTCGCGTAAAACTTCAGGCTGGCCGGCACGGCGGAAGTCGTGCTCCGCATGTCGGCCTGGATGTTGGCCGGCGTCAGGGCGGCGGTGTAGATGCGTACCTCGTCGAGGCGACCGCTCAGCAGATTGCCGTAAACCTGCGACTTGCCCAGCGTGAGGTTGGCCGAGGCGGAGATGCTACTGGTGGTCACGGTGCTGGCTTCGGCCACGCCGTTCACATACAGCTGCATAGTGCTGCCGTTCCACACGGCCGCTACGTGCGCCCAGCGGTTGGCGGGCAGGGTGGTCGTGCCGTCGATGCGCTGCCAGGTGGGGCTGCCGGTGCCGCTGCTCCACACCTCGGCGTGCAGCTTGTTGCCGTTGAGGTAGAAGTTGTAGTCGCCGTCTTTGCGGATAATCGACTCGGGCCCGCTGCCACCGTCGTAGTACACCCAGGCTTCCATCGTGAAGCTGCCCGGCCCCAGGTTGTTCACGGCCGGCGTGCTGCCGAAGGCCACGTAGTCGTCGCTGCCGTCGAAAGCCAGGGCATTGCCGGGCGGCACCTGGGCCTGGGCCGGACGGGCAACCGCCAGCAGCGCCAGCAGCAGCAGGCCCATGAAGAGGACGGACCGGCCCACGCCAGCCAGCCGCCCGAAGGCAGTGTAGAGATTGTTCATAAGCCAGGAAGCAGACCAGTCGGGTGAATACCACGGGTCCGCTCCCTGACCAGGAAAGCCTGCCGCCATTAAGCGTGCCCATGAGGGCACCGCCACAAAGGTCGAGGTTATTTTCCGGCCGGGGTATCGCATGTTGATGCGATGCCTGGCCACCGGCCCACCCCGGCCCGCCAACGGCGGCGGGCCCTGGCCCAACGTCGGCCCCGGTGCCTGCTCCGGCCGCC
>JALYUI010000238.1 GCA_030853845.1 Bacteroidota bacterium
ATCTTCTTCCGAATCGAGAATGCTGAGCGTGATGGTTTTCATGCTTCAATATACATCGGAAAATGGGTGGCAGTTCTCAGGCCCCCATTTCCACCCGCGCCGGGGCCGGGCTGTTGCGCACGGGCGCGGGTAGGCCCAGGTAGCCGCCCAGGTACTGCCGCAGCCGAAACACGTCGCGGAACGAAGTGGCGTAGCGCACCGACACGCGCACGGCCCCTACTTCCTTGTCGGGCACGCCGAGCTGCATGTCGCGCAGGGTGGCTTTGCTGGCGCAGCTCTGCACCACGGCCAGAATCTCGGCTCGGGTGAGGTGGGACGCCGCCTCGCCCGCGCCGGGGTTGCAGAAGCAGCCGGTGCGCAGGCTGATGTTTTCGGCGTTGGCGCGCTCTTCCACCAGCTCGATGGGGAAGGCGCGGCCGTCCGGGCCATGCACGTTGAAGGCGATGGTGCCGCCGCGTGCCTCCAGGTCAGTCGGTCCCAGCAGGTGAATCAGCGGCGCGCCGTTGGGGTGGCGCAGGCTTTGCAGCTCGGCCAGTAGCCAGCCCGTAAGGCTGCGCACCCGGGCCTTGATACAGTCCACACCCATTTCCTCCATAAACTCCAGCCCGAACTGCACGGCCGGAATGTTGAGGTAGTTCACCGTGCCATCCTCGAACGCGGCCTCGTCGCCGACCAGTTGGTGCATGTCGCCACTCACCGATACCATGCTCACGGTGCCGCCCGCGAACCAGGGGCGGCGCAGCTCGCGCAGGGCCTCGCGGCGGGCCAGCAGGCAGCCCAGCCCGGTGGGGTAGCCAAACATCTTGTAGAAGGAAACCGACACGAAATCGGGCCGCACCTCGCCTAGGCTCAGGCGGCTGGTGGGCACGTAGGCGGCGGCATCGAGCAGCACGCGCCAGCCAGCGGCCTGGGCCTCGGCTACCCAGCTGAGCGGGTGCTGCACACCCGAGAAATTCGACTGCGCCGGCAGGCCGAACAGGCGCGGCCCCGGGCCGGCCGGCCGCGCCAGCAGCTGGTGCAGCGCGGGCTCGTCGAGGCGCAGGTCGTCGGGTCGTAGGGGGGCGTAAGTGGTTTCGATGCCGGCCCGGCGGGCGTACTCGCGAATGCCGTTGACGGAGTTGTGGTTGTCCTCCGTCAGCAAAAGCTGGCTGCCGGGGGCGAAAGGAAAGGCCTCGCCCAGCAGCTTGAGCGCGCCGCTGGCGTTCTGGGTGAAAATGGCGGTGTATTCGGCTGGGTCGGCCCCGAAGTAGCGTAGCACGGCGGCACGGGCCTCCTCGGTCAGGGCCGTCATGGCCTGCGACGAGGGGTTGGAGCTGTGCGGGTTGCCGAATACGTGGCGGCCCAGCAGGGCGTGGTGGCGGCGCAGCAAGCTATCGGGGTAGAGGCCGCCTCCGGTGTAGTCGAGGTAGGCGTGGCCGGTGGTGTCGAGGCGGCTAAGCTCGCGGCGGCGCAGCTGGGTGAGGGTGTGGGTGGTGGCGTACTCGGGAAAGTCGCGCCGGAACCGGCGGAAAGCCTGGCGGTAGGCCGGCCCGCCTTCGGGCAGGCGGTGCAGGGCGGCGCGCAGTCGGTCGAACAGCAGCATGAAGGGGGCGGGGGATTGGGTGGGTGGGATGGGCCTGCAATATCGGGATTTATCGAAGAGCTTACCGCGTCAGCGGGCGTCTGAAGGGTAAGTACAAGCTCAGCATGAGCTGTGCTTTTTTAACGCTACCCTAGCCACCACCCCAGCCCGCCCGCCACCAGCGCCCCGGTCAGGGTGTTGAGGAAGTTGACCGCATTGTTGCCCAGCACGCCGCGCCGTTCCACTGTGGCCCCCAGCACCGAATCGAGCAGGTTGCCCGCCGTGCCCGCCAGTAGCAGCGCCCCAAACGCCGCCCCGCTCCTGCCGAAACTCAGGCAATACCCGGCGGCCACCACGGCGCTGCCGGCCAGCCCCAGCGCCGTGCCTTCCAGGCTCACCACGCCGTTGAGGCCGCGCGTGTCGGGCCGCCCGGTGAGAATGTTGTAGTAGCGCCGGCCGTACACATTGCCCAGCTCCGAGGACAGCGTATCGGCGGTGGCAGCGGCGAAACTGCCGGCTAGCATCAGGCTAGCGAGGGGCTCATAATCGGGCAGCTGCCAAGCCAGCAGGCCCAGCAAGCCCGCCACGCCAGCGTTGGCCAGCACCTGACCGGCGGTGCGGCGGCCTTTGTTTTCCTCGGCCAGCCCGAGGCGGCGCTTGTCGGCCACGCGCCAGCCGGAAGCGGCCGTGCCCAACGCAAAAAACAGCACCAGCAGCGCCAGCCCCGTAAAGCCGCCGCCCAGGTAAATCAGCAGGCCCAGCACCCCGCCGGTGGCGGCAGCGGCAGCCGTCAGCTTGCCCCGGCGCACGCTGTAAAACATGCCCAGCCCGAGCAGCAACAGCACCAAACCCAAGCGGAGGAAGTCCATCATGCCGGCAAAATAC
>JALYUI010000240.1 GCA_030853845.1 Bacteroidota bacterium
GCCGCGCGCCGTGGGTTGTTGGTAAGTCGTCATAAACAGTCAGGAGAAGTAATAAATCAGGCGGAGCGCTCGACCCGGCCGGGCGAGGAATGGTGCCGCAGCATACTGAAGGCCAGCGCCAGCTTTACCGGGTCTTTGCGGCCGGGGGCGGTTTCGAAGCGGCTGTTGAGGTCGACGCCCACCAGGCCGGGCAGGTGCAGGGCCGCCAGGTCGGGCACGTTGTCGAAGCCCACGCCGCCGGCCAGCAGGTAGGGCGTGGCCAGCGGGTACCCGCGTAGCAGCTCCCAGTCGAAGGCCGTGCCGTTGCCGCCCGGCGCGCGGCCCAGCGTATCGAACAGGTAGTAGTCGCAGAGCCCCTCGTAGGGCCGCACGGCTTCCCAGTCAATCACCTCGCCCACCGCAAACACCTTGACAACCAGCACCCCGGCCTGCCGCAGCGCCGCGCACTGCGCCGGCGTTTCCTGGCCGTGCAGTTGCGCGCCATAGAGGCCGAACTGGGCCAGGGTTTCCAGCACCAGCGCGGTACTCGCATTCACGAACACGCCAATTTTGCGGATGCCCTCGGGCAGCGCCCGCAACAGGCCGGGCTCTAGCAGCAGGCCCGCGTACCGGGGCGAGTCGGGGTGAAAAATGAATCCCAGAAAATCGGGCTGCAACTCCGCCACAGCGCTGATGTTGCCCGATTCGCGCATACCGCACACTTTAATTTTCAGCGGGGTTTCTGTAGTTGCTCGCATAAGAAGATGATGTAGGGACAGGTAAACTCAACTCATAACCGGTGCCGGTGTCTGGGTTGTTCCCAGCTCCTGCACCAGCGCGGCGCAGGCGCGCTCGGGCCGGGCGTGGCGCATGAAAGCTTCACCGAGCAGGAAGCCCCGGTAGCCCACTTCGCGCAGCTGCCCGATGGCCGCCGCCGTGGAGATGCCGCTTTCCGATACTTTCACGAACCCGGCCGGAATGGCTTCGGCCAGTGCCAGCGACGTATCGAGGCTCAGGGTAAAGTCGTGGAGGTTGCGGTTGTTTACGCCAATCAGGTTCACGGCCTCGGAGTTGGCCGAGCGCGCCAGCTCTTGAGCGTCGTGCACTTCGAGCAGCACCTCCAGGCCCAGCGAGCGGGCCAGCCGGCCCAGCGCGTCGATTTCGGCGGGCGTGAGCACGGCTGCAATCAGCAGCACGGCATCGGCCCCTATGCTCTTGGCTTCGAGAATCTGGTACTCATCTACCACAAAGTCCTTGCGCAGGATGGGGCAGAAATTGAAGCGCCGCGCCGTGGTCAAATCCTGATTATTCCCGCCGAAAAACTCGGCATCGGTGAGGATGGACAGTGCCACCGCCCCGGCCTGCATGTAGCCAAGCGTGGTGCGCTCCACCGGCGCGTATTGGTTTATCCAGCCCTTGGAGGGCGACTTGCGCTTGAACTCGGCAATGAGGCCGCTGCCATTTTCGCGCAGCAGGTACTTGCGCAGCGACAGCGGCTGGGCTTGAAAATAGAGGCTGGTTTCGAGTAGCTTCACGGGCACCAGCTCGCGGCGGCTGGCAACTTCTACGCGCTTGTGGGCAACGATGGTATCGAGGATGGTGGACATTTTTAAATGAGGAATGAGGAATGAAGAATGAGGAATGGAAGTATTGGAAGAGGTTGCGCCAGACCAGCTTGCTGCAATTCCTCTTTCCTCATTCCTCATTCTTAATTGATAACAAGCATGGTTTCAAAAGCTGTTTTCGCCGCGCCCGAATCGAGCGACTCGCGGCTCAGGGCCAGGGCCTCGTCCCAGGTCAGGCCGGGGCGGGCGCATTGCAGGGCGAGGGCCGCGTTGGCGGTCGTTACTTGGCGCTGGGCGGCGGTGCCGTGGCCATCGAGCACCTGCTTGAACAGCTCAGCGGCGGCTTCGACGGTGGCACCGCCGGCGAGGTCGTCGGCCGTGAGCGGGGGCAGGCCGAGGCGTTCGGCCGTCACCAGCTGCTCGCCGGCAAACGACGACACCACCTTGGCCGGGCCGGTGAGGGCCAGCTCATCGTAGCCGTCGAGGGCGTGCACCACGGCGTAGCGCGCGCCGGTTTCCTGCATCAGGTAGTGGTATACGCGCTGCAGCTCCAGGTTGAAAACGCCCAGCAGCTGGGCCTGCGGCCGGGCCGGGTTCACCAGCGGCCCGAGGATGTTAAAGAACGTGCGCAGCCCCAGCTCGCGCCGAATCGGGCCGGCGTGCCGCATGGCCGGATGAAACGCCGGCGCGTGCAAAAAACAGATGCCCGCCCGGTCGAGCTGCCGCCGCAGCTGGTCGGAGCCGGCCTCGAAGTCGTAACCGAAATGCGCCAGCACGTTCGACGCGCCCGATACCGACGACACGCCGAAGTTGCCGTGCTTGGCCACCTTCGTGCCCGCCCCTGCTACAATAAAGCAGGCCAGGGTGGAGATATTGAGCGTGTTTTTGCCATCTCCCCCGGTGCCCACGATGTCGACCACGTCGTGGGTACCCAGCTCGGGGTCGCGGCTCAAATCGAGTAGCGCCTGCCGGAAGCCGGCCAGCTCGGCCACCGTGATGGGCCGCATCCGGTACACGGTCAGGAAGGCCGCCGTTTCGGCCGGGTTGGCCCCGCCCTCGCCCAGCTGGCGCATGGCGGCGTGGGCCTCCGCGTGGGTCAGCGGCTGGTGGTCGAAAAGTTTGGTGAGAATGTGTTTCAAAACGTTTGATTATCTATAGTAGCCGTCTTCAAAATAGAACGTCATGCTGAGCTTGTCGACCTTTTAACAAGCAAACAGATTACGACAGCCAGTTTTCCAGCATCTGCGCGCCGTGCTCGGTGAGGATGCTTTCGGGGTGGAACTGCACGCCGCGCACATCGTATTCGCGGTGGCGGAAAGCCAGCACCTCGCCGTGGCCATCGCGGGCCGTCACCTCCAGGGTGGCGGGCATCGACTCGGGCCGCACCGCCCAGGAGTGGTAGCGCCCCACCTGAAACCGCGCGGGCAGGCCAGCGAAAAGCCGCTCGCCGGACACCGTTACTTCGGCTTCGTTGGCTACTCCGTGCAGCACCGCCGGGATATTATACAGCTCGGCCCCAAAGCTCTCGGCCAGGCCCTGGTGGCCCAGGCACACCCCCAGGATGCGCTTGCTGGGCGCATACCGCTCGATGATGGCCGGCATCAGGCCCGCTTCCAGCGGAATGCCCGGGCCGGGCGACAGCAGGATGGCATCGTAAGCTGCTACGTCTTCCAGCGTCAGCTGGTCGTTGCGCGTCACGGTCAGGTTGGGGCCGTGGCCAAGCTCGCGCAGCAGGTGCACCAAGTTGTAGGTGAAGGAGTCGTAGTTATCGAGAACGAGGATTTTCATTTCATTTAACAATTAACATTTATCATTTAACAATTGGGTTATCATTTATCACCTGCCTCTCAAGAGCCACTATTGCTCTGGCCAAACAGCTGTTAAATGTTAATTGATAATTGTTAATTGATTGCAGATGCCGCCTGCAACGCCGCCCGCAGCGCGCCCAGCTTGTGGTGCACCTCTTCTAGCTCCGACTGCACTTTCGAAGCTGCCACCACGCCCGCGCCAGCCTGGAAGTAGAGCTGGTTGCCGGTGCTCAGAAAGGACCGAATCATGATGGCGTGATTGAAATTGCCGTCGAAGCCCATAAAGCCCAGGCAGCCGCCGTAGTAGCCGCGCGCCGTGGGCTCCAGCCCGTCGATGAGCTGGATGGCGCGGAACTTGGGCGCTCCCGACAGTGTGCCGGCCGGGAAAGTATCGGCCACTACCTGTAGGGTATCAGTGTTTTCGGCCAGCTCGGCTGTCACCTTGCTCACCAAGTGGATGACGTGCGAGTAGAACTGGATTTCGCGCAGCGTGCGCACCTGCACTTGGGTGCCGTGGCGGGCCAGGTCGTTGCGGGCCAGGTCCACCAGCATCACGTGCTCGGCGTTTTCCTTGGGGTCGGCGGCCAGGCGCTGGGCGGCGGCGGCATCGGCGGCGTCGTCGCCGGTGCGGCGGTAAGTGCCGGCAATGGGAAACAGGCTGGCCTCGCGGCCCTGCACCAGCACCTGCGCCTCGGGCGACGAGCCGAAAATTTTATAGTCGCCGTAGTCGAAGTAAAACAAATACGGCGAGGGGTTGATGGAGCGCAGCGCCCGGTACACGTTGAACTCGTCCCCCGAAAAACCCTGCTGGAACCGGCGCGAAAGCACAATCTGAAACACGTCGCCGCGCAGGCAGTGGGCCTGCCCCTGCGTGAGCCGGGCCAGGAACTCCGCATCGGTCTGATTGCTCTGCTCCTCGCCTACCGTGGCGAAGCTGAAACTAGGCACGCTGGGGTGGCGCACCAGGTTTTCGAGCCGGTCGAGGCCATCTGCGACCGTCGGTTCCTCCCCCGCTACGCTGTGCTCGAACAGGTGCAGCTCCTGCCGGAAGTGGTTGAAGGCGATGACGTAGCGGTACACGCCGTAGCGAATCAGTGGGATGTCACCGGCTGGCACTTTGGCCGCATCCAGCGTCACGTCCTCGAAGCTCTGCACCGCCTCGTAGCCCATATAGCCAAACAGGCCGGTGCTGATGAAAGGAAGCTTGGCGGCGGCCGGGTCGGGCCGGCCGGCGGTGGCGAAGTCGCGCAGTCGGGCCAGGGCCTCGCGCGGATGGGCCAGCGCTTCGGCAGTTTCGGGCGCTCCGGGTAAAGTCTGGCGCAAAGTACCGCCGCGCCGCAGCTCAAACGTGGCCAGTGGCTCGCACACCAGGTAGCTGAAGGCATTTTGCTGGCCGTGGTAATCGGCGCTTTCCAGCAGCAGGCAGTTGGCATACTGGTCGCGCAGGCGCAGGTACAGGCCCACCGGCGTCACGGTGTCGGCGAGCAGGCGGCGGGAGCGGGTTATCAGTTGATAGGACACAGGCAAAGGATGCAAAGGCCGGCTACAAGCCGAAACGAGAAGATAGAAACACAAAAAGCCCGGCGGAGGGCCGGGCTTTTTGTGGAAACTGGTAAAATCAGGTTGACTTCACTAGGTGCACAGGCAGGCCGGTCCGATGTTTCGGAGCTGCCACCACCAAGCTTGCGAAGTACGATGTGCGTTCATGTTGAGAAAGGCGCTTCTGGCGAAACGCGTCGCAAAGATAGCGCGGCATTTTTGACACTCCGGCAGTCAAACCCGAAATTTTATACGAATGCGATATTGCCTGCCATCTCGCTTCGGCGGCCGCGGCCACAACCCGCGCGGCATGAAACGGAGCCTAAGCCGCTGCTACTTAGCCCGCGCCCCGGCACCTACCGGCCGCATCAGAAACCGGTAGGCCGCCGGAAATTCCCGCCGCCAGAACCATTCCTTGTGTTCGCCGGTGGCCGGAGCGTGAAATGAGATGTTAGCCGCCGGCACGCCGCCGGCCCGCAGCTCGTCGCGCCACTGTGCCATTAGCGGCAGCATGGTTTCTGATTCTTTGGGGCCGCACACGAAGTAAAACCGCGCAGTACGGGCCGCCGGGTGCGTGCGGGCAAAGGCCTTGAGTGAGTCGTTGCACACCCAGAAGGCCGGCGAAAAGGCCCCCACCTCCCCAAATACCTGCGGGTACTTCAGCGCCGCGTACACCGAAATGAGCCCGCCCAGGCTGGAGCCGGCAATGCCGGTGTGAGCCGCGTCGGAACGGGTGCGGTAGTGGGCGTCCACCCAGGGTTTCAGCGTCTGGGCCAGGAAATCGACGTACTGTGCGCCCTGGCCGCCCTGGTGGGACTGGTCTTTCAGGCCCTCGCTGCGCCAGGGAATGTACTCGTCGGAGCGGAATTGCTGGCCGTTGTCGATGGCCACCACGATGCTGCCGGTGGCATCCTGGCCGGCGGCGCGCAGGCGGTCCAGGGTTTCGTCGATGCCCCATTCGCCGCTGAAGCTAGTAGCGGCGTCGAACACGTTCTGGCCGTCGTGCAGGTATAACACTGGGTAGCGCCGGGCGGGCTGGCGGGCGTAGTCGGCCGGCAGGTACACGAGCACGCGGCGGGTGCGGCCCAACTGCGGCATGGCAAAGTCGCGGGCCAGCACGTGCACCTGCGCCGAGGCCGTCGATGTCTTCGGCGCAGCCCCGCTCCCGCTCTGGTCTTCCCAGGCTGCCACCTGAAACTGTAGTTCCGGAGCGGCCGACAAATCGGCCCGCCGATTAGGCAGGGGCTGGTTTTTAGCATTGATTTCGCTGGTTGCCCAGCTGCCCCGCGTGAATTTGAACTCGACTGGCCCCAGGCTGGCCGGCAGGCGCAGCTGGTAGCTGCCGTCGGGGTTCCGATGCAGCGCGTACTGGGAGCTATGCGGGTTCCAGCCATTGAATGACCCGGCCACGAACAGCGAATCGGCCGGCGGCGTAGTGGCCGGCACCCGGGCAACTTTTAGCTCGGCCAAGGCCTGGGCTGCGAGCCGGCCGGCCGGCAGCAAGGCCAGCAGGGCCAATAAGGCAACGCGCATGAAGCTCAGTTATTGGGTTAGCGGATGGTTTCGCCGGTGCCGGCCCCGCGCTCAGATGACTCGGTTTTGCGCAGCGTGTACACAGCCCGCACCGAGTCGATACCCGGCAGGCCGTTTACTTGAAAGTCGAGTAAGGCTCCTTTTTTCTGCGGGCCTTTTACGAAGTGGCGGTACTCTTCGGCTGACTCGCGCACCACGTACAGGAAGCCGGAAGAGGGCACTTTCAGGCGCGAAAAGAAGCTGTGGCCATCGCCGGCGGGCCGGCGATTGTCTTCGGCTACGGTACTGGTGCCCAGCAGGCGGAACTTGTTCATGTCGCTGCCGGGCAGCGCCAGATTGCCCAGACCATCGATGAATACCTCCCGGCGCATCATCAGATGCTCCAAATCGTTGGTTTTCAGCAGGGGCAGGTTTTCTTCCGACATGATGAGCTGCTGCACGACTTTGCCGGGGGCAGGCTCTTCGTAGTACACCAGCACCGGCTTTTTCAGCTTTATCTTATTCACAATTATCGGTGCCGGGCCGTCTTCGTCTGCCGAGCCCTTCTGGATGACGATGGGGGCGTAAACCGGCGGCGGCTTGGGAGCATTGCGGCCCGAACTGCCGGGGGATGTTGGTTTCTTCTTCGCCCCGGACTTCGGCAGATAGGGCCGCGACTGGCCCCAGACCATGGGCAGCGCGCCAACCATCAGCAACAAAATGAACAGTAAACGCTTTTTCATGATGTAGGGAAAGGCCAAAAGTAACGAGGCGGCAATGGGTGCGCAATATAAGCGGCATTGACGGGAGGCTTACCCAGAATCGCGCCAGATAAGTAGCCACTCACCCACCCTACGTCCGCTGATGTCCGGAAAATTTAGTCTTTTATAAAAAATATTTCGGGCAAAAACAAGGATTCAACCCGTTGCGCTAACGTTTGCAATCATTATCCAATTTTTTGACAGCTTTGCAGCCAGTTGGCAAAAGCCCCTGAATAAACTGTCATTTATTTTATTTATATCTTTAATAATGAAACACATCCAGACGAATTTTAGGTTTAAAAAACCTGAGTAGTTTGAATTGTCAGATTTGGCAATCGTTTGCCTGAATTGATACCAGAAGGTATTCTACAATCTCTAATCAGGAGCTCATAAACGCACTTTAATGCTATTTTTTGGTAACTTGCACTCCCAATCTTCTCGTTTTTCCCACCACCATTTTTTAATTCCTGTTTCCTATGAAACACCCCTATCTAGCAAAGCTTTTGTTCCTGCTACTTCTGGCGGGCATGGGCTTTACCACCCGGGCCCAGGCCCAGACAGGCTCAGTCAGCGGCAAGGTTCTCGATAGCAAAGGCGCGGGTATTCCCGGCGCTACTGTGCTCGTCGATGGCTCCACGCTGGGCAGCTCTTCCAATGTCGATGGCACGTTCAGCATCCCGAACGTGCCGGCTGGCCCCCACACGCTGGTTATCTCGTTTGTGGGTTACACGTCGTCGCGCCTGCCAGTAACGGTTATAGCCGGCCAGAATGTTGATGCTACGGGCACCCTCTCGGAAAATACCACCCAGCTGGCCGAAGCCGTGGTAGTAGGCTATGGCACCCAGCGCCGCCAGGACATTAC
>JALYUI010000296.1 GCA_030853845.1 Bacteroidota bacterium
TTGGTCAGCTGCACGAGGTAGGTGCCGGGGGCCAGTCCCGCCACCGGCACCGCGTCGAGGGCGGCGGCGTGCTGCCCAGGCCCACGTTGAAAAACTTCAGGCTGCCGGGGCTCACGGCCAGCACCGGGGCTACCGGGGCCACGTTGTTGATGATGGTCACGAACTGGTCGCCGGGCTGGGCTGAGAAGTCCACGTTCGCCGGGTCGGCCAGGTTGCCGGTGCCGAAATCCAGCCCGCCGAGCGCCTGGTTTGAGAGGAAGCTGTGGCCGCCGCCGTTGGTGAACACCGCCAGCCGGAAGTTGCCGCCGCCCGCCGTGAGCCCCAGCGCCGCCAGCGGAATCCGGAATTCGACGCCCGTGCCCACGACGGCGGGGTTGCCCACCGCGCTGGCGCTCACGCCGGCCGTATTGGAGTTGTCGAGAGCCACCAGGCCGGAGTTGTTGGCCCCGGTGGGGTCGAAGTTCACGGTGTGCATCAGGCCGGTGCCGCCGCCGCTGTAGATGCCGCCGCCCCCGCCGCTGGTGGGGGTTTCGGCCACGTTCACGTACAGCTGGTTGGTGCCGGCCGTCACCATCAGGTAGTAGTCGCTCTCGAAGCCGGCATCGAATTTCAGCCCCGCCATGCGGTTCAGGCCGTTGCTGTCGACGTTGGGGTTGTCGTTGCGCAGCACATTCTGCCCGCCGGCTTTGGTGTCGAAAAACAGCTCCAGCTTGTTGAAGTTGGTTTGCAGGTTGCCCCCGATAAACAGGTACAAGTCGGAGCCCGCAATCAGGGCGTGGATGTTGTCGAGCTCGTCGCCGTTGGCCTCGGTGGGCACGCCGGTGTTGCTGTCGCCGAAGCCGGTCGCGTTGGTTTGCACGGCCAGCGCGGCCGGGTACGAGCTGTCGCGGGTGCCATCCACGGTCTGGGCCCGGGCGGCCGGGCCGCCCAGCAGGGCCGCCAGCAACCCGAAGTGGGCGACGTGTTTGTACAACTGTTGCATAAGTGAGAAGAGCGAAAGAAGCTGTTCTGGCAGTGAGCTGCCGGGGAGGAAATGGGATGGCGAACGAAGCTGCCGGAATCAGCGGCATCTAAATGCGTAAAATCAAAATACTGATAATCAGTAAGTTAATTTATGAATAAGGCCAAAATAACCGGCCCCGCCACACAGCCGGGCCGGCTACTTTATCACCACACGTAGGTGCCTACCGAGTTCGCGTCGAGGGCGGTGGCAACGGTTTTACCTTTGAATTGAATGTTGAACTGCCGGGCGCCGCTGGCTGAATTCAGCACCACCAGTACCTTTTTGCCGGCGGGCGTGCGGTAGGCCACGTTGGGCAGGTCGGGGGGCAGGTTGGTATCGACGCGCACCGAGCCGGGACGCACGAACTTGCTGGAGTGCGCCACCGCGTAGTAGGCCGGGTTGCGCGTGATGCTGTTGCCGGCCAGGGTCACGGCCCCGAGGCAATCGGAGCAGCCGCCGCTGGTATGCGGGCCGTAGGTGGCATCGGAGGCCAGGTTCCATTCCAGCACGTTGCGGCTCCAGTTGCGCACCGCTCCAATTTCGAGCTCGCGCACGTGGCCGGGGAAATCGGTGAGCAGGTTGCCCGGGGCCTGGGTCCAGAACTCGGTGAAATACACGTTTTTGTTCGGGTAGGCGTCGTGTAGCTGCGAGAGGGCAGTGCCCAGGTTGCCGCCGTAGTTATGAAATGCCGAGCCGTCGACGTAGGCCCGGGCCGCTGCGTCGCCCAGCACGTCCAGCGGATAGGAGGCCTGGTCGGGGTTGTGGTCGTAGGCAATTATTTTGGTGTTGATGCCGGCCGCCGCGAAAGCCGGGCCGACGTTGTTCTTGATGAAGTTGGCCTGCTCGGCCGCACTCATCAGCATGCTGGGCTCATTGTAGGGGTTCAGCGGCTCGTTTTGCAGGGTTACGGCGTCGATGCGGATGCCCTCGGCGGCCATCTGCTGCACGTATTTCACGAAGTAGCGGGCGTAGGCATCGTAGTACTGGGTTTGCAGGCTGCCACCCTTCGAATTGTTGTTGGTTTTCATCCAGGACGGGGCCGTCCAGGGCGAACCCATGATTTTGATGTCGGGGTTGATGGCCAGAATCTGCTTCAGCATCGGAATCAGGTCGGCGCGGTCGGGGGCCAGACTGAACTGGGCCAGGCCCACGTCGCCGGGCACGTCGTCGTAGGTAAATACGTGGTCGCTCAAATCGGAAGCGCCGATGCTCACGCGCAGGTAGCTCACGCCCAGCCAGGTGCTGTCGGTGGCGAACAGCTCGCGCAGCAGGTCGGCCCGGCCGGTGGCGCTCATGCGATTGATGACGATGGCGCTGCCCCCGGTGAGGGCGTAGCCGAAGCCATCGATGGTCTGGTAGGTGCGGGTCGTATCCACCGCAATGGTCGGAAAGGAATTGCTGGTGCTGCCGAAGTTCAGCGCCACGTTCTGCTTGCGGAACAGGGCTGTACGGTCGGTATTCGTCAGCCA
>JALYUI010000328.1 GCA_030853845.1 Bacteroidota bacterium
CCTTTCAAGAGTTCAGCCCAAAAGCCGACTTCACGAACCGGTGCCCCCGCTTTTTTGGAGAGGGGGGCAGGGGGTGAGGTGACCCGTCTGGTTTCCCCCGCCGCCGCCTTCCTCATCACTGACATCCTCGCCCAGCGCACCCGGCCCGACCTGCCGATGGGCTACCAGAACAGCCGCCACCTGCCCAAAATCGCCTGGAAAACCGGCACCAGCTACGGCCGGCGCGACGCCTGGAGCATTGGCTACAATGCCGATTACACCATCGGCGTGTGGGTGGGCAACTTCAGCGGGCAGGGCAGCCCGGCCCTGACCGGGGCCGACGTGGCCTCGCCCCTGCTCTTCGACCTGTTTAATGCGCTGGCCTACAACTCGCCCAACCGCTGGGCCGTGCCGCCGGCCACGCTCGATTTCCGACTGGTCTGTGCCGAAACCGGCCTCGTACCCGGCGAGCACTGCCCCAACCAGCTCATCGACTACTACCTGCCCGGCACGTCGTCGGCCCGGCACTGCGAGCACCAGCAGGAAGCCCTTATATCGGCCGATGGGGCTATTTCCTACTGCCGGGCCTGCGTGCCGGCGGCGGGTTTCCGGCGGCAGTTATTCCCCAATCCGCTGCCCGAAGTGCTGGCTTTTCGCGAAACGCAGGGACTGCCCAGCTCGCGCCTGCCGCCGCACAACCCCACTTGCCGCCTGGTGCGCGGCAGCGAGGACGGCGCGGGCGCGGCCCTGGCCATCACCTCCCCGCTCGACCATGCCGAATACGTGCTCGACCGCCACGACCAGCAGCAGATGCTGCTGAGCTGCGCGGCGGGCAGCGAGGTGCGCCAGGTGTATTGGTACGTGAACGACCGGTTTCTGCGGGCCGCGAAGGCTACTGAGCGGGTGTTTTTCCGGCCGCCCGGCGGCAACGTGAAAATATCCTGCGCCGACGACCACGGGCGCAACGTCGACATTCAATTGCAGGTGCAGGAGCTATGAGGAGGCCGTTGCCCCGACAACGTCTACCGGGCGAATAGAGTATGAACGTTAGCGCCGCATCGCCAACGTCATATTCTGATTACTTATTCCCCATCCGTTTCTCCCATGGGTCCTCAGTTCCTTTTTGCTACCGGCATCGAAAACAGCAACCCCACCATTCAGAACGGCAGCCTGCGCGTGGATGAGATGGAGAAGTGCAGGCACTACCAGCATTGGCAGAAGGATTTTGAGCTGGTGCAGGCGCTGGGCATCTGCTTTTTACGCTACGGGCCACCCCTTTATAGCACCTGGCTGGGGCCGGGCCGGTACGACTGGTCGTTTGCCGATGTGACGTTTCAGGACCTGCGGCGGCGCAACATCGCGCCCATCGTGGACCTGTGCCACTTCGGCGTGCCCGACTGGTTGGGCAACTTCCAGAACCCCGATTTCCCGGTGCTTTTCGCGCAGTATGCGCGGGCGTTTGCGCAGCGGTTTCCGTGGGTGCAGCTCTACACGCCGGTGAACGAGATGTACATCTGCGCGCAGTTTTCGGCCCGCTTCGGCTGGTGGAACGAGCAGCTGACCGGCGACCGGCCCTTCGTGACGGCCCTCAAGTACATCGTGAAAGCCAATGTGCTGGCTATGCAGGCCATTCTGGAAGTTCGACCCGATGCCATTTTCATCCAGAGCGAGTCGACGGAATATTTCCACGCCGAAAACCCCGCCGCCATTAAGCCGGCCGAGATTATGAACTCCGAGCGGTTTCTGTCGCTCGACCTGAACTATGGCCGCCGGGTCGATTCGGAAATGTATGAGTTCCTGACGGACAATGGCATGACCCGCGACGAATACCACTTCTTCCTCGGCAACCAGCTCAAGCAGCATTGCATTATGGGCAACGACTATTATAAGACCAACGAGCACCGCGTGCGGGCCGATGGTAGCACCGTAGATTCGGGCGAAGTATTTGGCTACCACGTCATCACCACTCAATACCACGACCGCTACCGCCTGCCCGTGATGCACACCGAAACCAACCTCTGGCAGGGTCCCACCGGCGATGAGGCCGTGAACTGGCTCTGGAAAGAGTGGGCCAACGTGCTGCGCGTGCGCAACGACGGCGTGCCCATCGTAGGCTTCACCTGGTACTCCCTCACCGACCAGGTAGACTGGGACACGGCCCTGCGCGAAGACAACGGGAATGTGAACCCCTTGGGGCTTTATGACTTAGACCGCAACATTCGCCCCGTGGGCGAGGCCTACAAGCAGCTTATTACTGGCTGGAACCAGGTGCTGCCCGCCATGAGTGCCTGCTTGCAGGTGCCCATCGTGATGCCGCAGGACAGCAACGAACCCTGGGCTTTGGCCCAAAAAGCCGACGTGAAAGCGGCCAGCGCCGATAAGTCGACCGCCGCCGCCAACAGCCCTTCGGCCGATGTGTCCTGACCGGTAGCATGGGCGGTGCGAGGCCGCGCGTTGAACGAAACCCAAACGATACCCACCACGCGCGGACTCACCTCACAGCGTCCACGCTACGTCCCCTTTCGCAATGAGATTTACCGACAAAGTTGCCATCGTTACCGGCGGGGCCAGCGGCATTGGCCTGGCCGTGGCCAAACGCCTGGCCAGCGAAGGTGCCCGCATCGTGCTGGCCGACTACAACCAGAAAAACCTCGACGACGCCACGCCCCAGGTGAAAGCCGCCGGTGCCCCCGCCGTACTGGCCAGCCTCTGCAACGTGTCGGTCGAAGCCCAGGTGGAGGCCACCGTGGCCTGCGCATTGGAAAAATTTGGCCGCCTCGACGTGGTGGTGAATAATGCCGGTCTGATGCAGTTCAAGCCCCTGGAACAATTGACCGGCGACGACTGGCTGCGCATCCTGAACGTGGATTTGCTGGGTGCCTTCTACTTCACCAAGCAGGCCTTCCTGCACATGAGGCCGGGCGGGGCCATCGTGAACGTAGCCAGCATTCACGCCATTGAAACCAGCCCGCTGGTGGCGCCCTACGCGGCGGCGAAAGCTGCCATGCTGTCGCTTACCCGCTCGTCGTCGCTGGAGGGCAAGCCCAAAGGCATCCGCACCAATGCCGTGCTGCCCGGGGCCATCGACACGCCCATGCTCTGGGACAACCCAAACGTAAAATCCGGCGTCGAAGTCATCGACAAAAATGACGTGGGCCAGCCCGAGGACGTGGCAGCCATTATTGCCTACCTGGCTTCGGATGATGCGGCCTTTGTGCAGGGCGCGGAAGTTCGCGTTGATGGCGGCCGGCTCGACAGGCTGTAGCGGGGACGCTGCGAGTGTGCGCGGTTAAACGTTTCCTGCCACGCGCGGACTGGCAAATTTCCTGCTAAAGCCTATCCGGCACGGCGCTTGTAAAGGCATCCTCATCACCTCTTCTTACCCGCCATGAAACGCCTCGCTTTTGCCGCTCTCTTCCTGCTATCCACCTTCAGCGCCTCGGCGCAGTTTCGCCTACCCAACCTGGGCGGCATCAGGCTGCCGGGTGGTATCACCCTACCCGGCGGCCCTGCAGGCAGTACCAGCAACACTAGTACCGGCACCCGCGTGGGCAGCCTCAGCAACGCCGATGCCGCCAGCGGCCTCAAAGAGGCGCTGTTGCAGGGCATCGGCAAAGGGGCCGACCAGGCTTCGCAAACCGATGGCTTCTATCTCAACCGCCTCATCCGCATCCCTTTCCCGCCCGATGCCCAGCGCGTGGCTACCACGCTGCGCAGTATTGGCCTGGGCAGCCAGGTCGATAAGTTCGAGCTGAGCTTGAACCGGGGGGCCGAAGACGCGGCTAAGAGCGCCAAGCCTATCTTCATCTCGGCCATCAAAAGCCTCACTTTTACGGATGTCTGGAACATCCTGACCGGCCAGAAAGACGCCGCCACCCAGTTTCTGAAGCGCACTACTTCGACGCAGCTGATTTCCGCCTTCTCGCCTATTATGCAGCAGAGCCTCGACCAGGTGGGGGCCACGCGCTACTACACCCAGTTGGCCACCAGCTACAACCAACTGCCGCTGGTGCAGAAGGTACAACCCGATTTGAACCAGTACGCCACCGGCAAAGCCGTCGATGGCCTGTTCACCCTAATTGCCCAGGAGGAGGCCAATATCCGCGAAAACCCGGTGGCCCGCACCACCGAGCTGCTGCGCCGCGTGTTCGGCGGCCGCGGGTAGGCGAGATTAAAAGACCGTCATGCGGAGCGTAGTGAAGCATCTTTACCGCAGTAGTAATCAATTTTACTATCGCGGTAGAGATGCTTCACTACGTTCCGCATGACCGGTCTTTTTTCTCGCAATCCGACCTAATTATTGGCGTATGTTTGCGGCCCTTTCGCCGTCACCATCCGTTTCTATTAATTGATATCCATGCTTACCATCAGCAGCCTCGCCGAACTCGAAAGCCACACCGGCCAGGAGCTGGGCGTCTCGGAATACCACACCATCACGCAGGCGCAAATCGACCAGTTTGCCGCCGCCACCCTCGATTTTCAGTGGATTCATACCGACGCGGCGCGGGCCGAAACCGAGTCGCCGTTCAAGGCCACCATTGCCCACGGCTACCTCACGCTGGCGCTGCTACCGTATCTGTGGCAGCAAATCGTAACCATCGGGAACCTGAAAATGCAGGTGAACTACGAAATTGAAAGCCTGCGCTTCAACCAGGCCGTAACGGTGAACAGCGCCGTGCGCCTGCGTGCTACGATGCTGTCGGTAGCCAACCTCCGCGGCATCGCTAAAACCCGCATCGAGGTGGCGCTGGAGATTGAGGGGCAGAAAAAACCGGCCTACACGGGCGTAGTGACGTTCCTGTACCACTTCCTTGCCTAGCAGCACGGCGTTTAAAAAGGAGGGAGCAGCGT
>JALYUI010000343.1 GCA_030853845.1 Bacteroidota bacterium
TACAGGACCTCATCGACAACCGGCAGCCCGACGAAGAAATCGTAGTGGCCGATGGCGGCAGCAAGGATGGCACACCTGAGTGGCTGGCTGAGCTGCTGGCCGCCGGCAAAATTCAGTACCTGGTTTCGGCCCCCGACCGGGGCGAGGCCCACGGCGTGAACCGGACCCTGCTGGCCTGCAAGGGCACTGTGCTAAAGTGGATTAACGACGACGACGTTTTTTGCCACCCGGCTATTCAGGAATGCAAAGAATACATGCTGGCTCATCCGGAGGTTGATGTCATCGGGGCCGACGGCTTCGATAACTACACCGGCCAGACGCTGGAGCTGGTAGAGCACGTTTCGCATTTCAAGAAGTGGAAGGCCGAGAAAGAGCCTTTTGGCTTCTACGCCCCCGGGGTGATGCTGCGCCGCTCGTCGCTGGAGCTCATCGGCTTGGCCCACGCCCTGAGCCGCTTCGTCGACAACGAGTATACCTACCGCATCACGTCGCTGCCGGTGCAGATAGCCTGGTATCTGAAGCCGCAGTTCGTGCGCATTATCAACCCGGATAGCAACACGCTCAAGTTTCTCAAAGCCAAGCGCACCGAAGAAGGCATTAACGACGTGTACCGCACTATTGCCACCGGCCGCCCCATCTCCGAGCTCAAGCGCCAGCGCTTTGTCAACGCCATCAAACGCCGGGTATACGATGTGCTGTATCGGCGCTCGTCGGTCATTTCGGCCGAAAAATATGCCGTAACTGATTTTGAGACCTTATACAAAGAGCACCGTAAGACGCTGTATCAGGCTTTTGAGTCGGCGACTGGCGAAAGTTTTTTACGCTAACCTTCACAGCGCCTGTATTTTTAGCCCGCTGTTATGTCGCACGTGAATAGAGTTATCGAGGTTGGCCTGATTGGCTTTGGCAATGCCGGGCAGCTGTATCATGCCCCCTTCCTGAACGCCATCGAAGGTTTCCGATTAACTAAAGTGCGCACGAGCCGGCCGCTGTCCGAACGTACGCGCAATGCCTTGCCTGCCTACACGCAGGTGGTTGGCAACAATGAGGATATTCTAACCGACCCGGCTATTGAGCTGGTCGTAGTGGCCGCGCCCAACGACCTGCACTATTCGCTGGCCAAGGCGGCGCTGGAAGCGGGCAAGCATGTGGTGGTCGACAAGCCCTTTACGCTTTCGGTGGCCGAAGCCGATGAGCTGATTGCCGTGGCCGAAGCCCGGCAGCGCACCCTGACCGTGTACCACAACCGCCGCTTCAGCAGCGATTTTCGCACCCTGAAAAAGGTGTGTGAAAGCGGCTTGCTGGGACGCATTGTGGAGTTTGAAGCGCATTTCGACCGTTTTCGCAATTCCATTCGTCAGGATTCCTGGAAGGAAGAGAATAAGCCGGGTGCCGGCGTTTTTTACGACATGGCCCCGCACCTGATTGACCAGGCCCTCCAGCTGTTTGGCCAGCCTCATGAGCTGCGCGCCGACCTACGCGCCCAGCGAACCGGCAGTCCGGTTGTCGACAATTTTGAAGTCGTGCTGCTCTACCCCGACCTGAAGGTGACGCTGAAAGGGGGGATGCTGGCCAAGGACCCTTTTCCGCAATTTGCGGTGTTTGGTGACCAGGGTAGCTTTGTGAAATACGGCCGTGACATGCAGGAAGATGCCCTGAGGGCTGACTCGGTACCCTATACCTCACCGGGCTGGGGCACTGAGCCCGAAAGCTTCTGGGGGCGCCTGCTCACCAATTTTAAGGGGTTGGAGATGAATGCCACGGTAAAAAGTGAGCCGGGTGACTATGGCGCTTTCTACCGCAACCTGCACCAAGTACTCACTGCCAACGGCGAGTTGCTGGTGCTGCCGCAACAGGCCCGTGATGTGATTTATCTGATTGAACTGGCCGAGCAGAGCAATCAGGAAAAGCGGACGCTGCCCGTGGTGCCCCACATGCCCGTGGTGGCTCACATGCCGCTGGGGGCGGCTGCGGTGCCGGCTACATATTAGGCGGCTGTTACGC
>JALYUI010000357.1 GCA_030853845.1 Bacteroidota bacterium
CGAAAATGCGCCCAGGGAGTACCAGGCCAAATATATCCTCGAGTTTATTGATGATGCGCCGGTGGTCACGCAGCCGCAGCTTAAGCTGTTTCGCTGGATGGCCGACTACTATCTGTGCACCATCGGCGAGGTCATCAACGCGGCGCTGCCCTCGGCGCTCAAGCTCAGCTCGGAGTCGCGCATTCAGCTGCACCCAGCCTTCTCGCGGGAAGACAACGAATACCCGCTCTCGACCCAGGAAGAGCTGATTGTGGATGCGCTGGGCGTAGTGGAAGATGGCAAAGCCCTGACGTTTACCGAAGTGGGCGACCTGCTCGGCATCACGTCCTTCCACAAGGTCATCAAGTCGCTGATGCACAAGGACGTGATTTTCCTGTTCGAGCACACCGCCGACAAGTACGCGCCCAAGGTGGTGAAGAAGGTGCGGCTGGCGCACCATTTCATTTCCGAAGCCTCGCTGGAGCAGCTGTTTGAAAGCCTGGCCACCAAACCCAAGCAGCTCGACGTGCTGCTGAAATACCTCCAGCGCGTGCCGGTGCATCAGAACGAGCACGCCAACCAGCTGGGCATCGAGAAGCCCTACCTGACCAGCAGCCCGCACCTTTCGGCTTCGGCCGTGAACACGCTCATCAAGAACGGCGTGCTGGAGCAGTTCGACCAGATTGTGAGCCGCTTTCCGCTCGAACACGAGGGGGTTATCCAAATGCATTTCTCCCTGACCGAGGCGCAGACCACGGCCCGCGACGAAATCATGGCCCACTTTGGCGAGCGCGAAATCGTGCTGCTGCACGGCGTGACCGGCGCGGGCAAAACCGAAATCTATATCGACCTGATTCGCAAAGCCATGGAAGGGGGCGGGCAGGTGCTGTACCTGCTGCCCGAAATTGCCCTTACCGCCCAGATTGTGACCCGCCTGCTGCGCGTGTTCGGCTCGCGGCTGGGCGTGTACCACTCCAAATTCTCCGATAACGAGCGGGTGGAAGTGTGGAACGGCGTGCTTTCGGGCCGTTTCCAGGTGGTGGTGGGCGTGCGCTCGGCGGTGTTTCTGCCCTTTGATAACCTCGCCCTCATCATCGTCGACGAAGAGCACGAATCGAGCTACAAGCAGTACGAGCCTGCCCCGCGCTATAACGCCCGCGAAGTGGCCCTGATGATGGCCAACTTCCAGGGCGCGAAAACGCTGCTGGGCTCGGCCACGCCGGCCGTCGAAACTTACTACCAGGCCAAGCAGGGCCGCTACGGCCTGGTTTCGCTCAGCAAGCGCTTTGGCGAGGCGGGCATGCCCGACATTGAGCTGGTGGACACCCGCAAGGCCCGCGAGAAAAAGACCATGCACAACCACTTCACGGCCGAATTGCTGGGCGAAGTGGAGCGCACTCTGGGCCGGCAGGAGCAGGTGATTCTGTTTCAGAACCGGCGCGGCTACGCACCCGTGGTGGCCTGCCAGGACTGCGGCTGGATACCCAAGTGCACCAACTGCGCCGTGAGCCTGAGCTACCACAAGCACAGCCACGAGCTGCGCTGCCACTACTGCGGCTACCACGACAGCATGGTGAGCCAGTGCCCGGCCTGCGGCTCGCGGGCCGTGAAAACCCAGGGCTTCGGCACCGAAAAAATTGAGGACGACCTGAAAATCATGCTGCCCCAAGCCAACATCCAGCGCATGGACCTGGACACGACCCGCGCCAAAAACAGCTACCAGCAGATTATCGGCGACTTCGAGAAGCAGACCACCAACGTGCTGGTGGGCACCCAGATGGTGACCAAGGGCCTCGACTTTGCCAACGTGAGCCTGGTAGGCATCATCAACGCCGACAGCATCATTCACTACCCCGATTTTCGGGCCCACGAGCGAGCCTACCAGATGTTTGTGCAGGTGAGCGGCCGGGCCGGGCGCAAGGGTAAAAAAGGCAAGGTCATCATCCAGACGGCCGACCCTACGCAGGTGATTTTCGACAAAGTGATTCGCAACGACTACGTCGAGTTCTACAACTACGAAATCGTGCAGCGCCACGAACACGGCTACCCGCCGTTCATGCGCATTATCAAGATGACGGTGAAGCACGTCGACCAGGGCCTGGGCGAAGCGGCCGCTATCCTGCTCACCGAGCAGCTGGTCGAGCGGCTGGGCCGCGTGGCGGTGCTGGGGCCGGAAGCGCCTTACATTTTCCGCATTCGCAATTTCTACCTCCAGGAAATCACTATTAAGCTCGACCGCGCCCACACCGTGCTCAAGCAGGCCAAGCAGCAGATTCTCGACGCCATGAACGTGGTGCGCGACCACAAAGACTTCAAGCAGGCCCGCCTGGTGGCCGACGTGGACCCGATGTAAGCAGTTGCCAGGAAGTCGTTTGTCATCCACAAAAAAGCCCGGCCGAAATTGAATTCGGCCGGGCTTTTTGCTGAAATAAAGAGTCGCTTAGAGCTTATCAATCAGATAGAGGACGATAAACACACCACCGACGATGATGAGGATGGCCCCCAGCAGATAAATCAGCCCGCTACCGACTACGGCACCGAGAATTTCTACCAGCAAACCGATGGCCGCCAGGATGATACCCTGACGCAGCCGGCCTTCCAGCTTCTGGGTAGCGGCGGTGTTGTTGTGCTGGCGGGCAGTTCCCGAGCGCTGGGCCAGCTTGTCGACTTTGCGCACCAGCTGGCTCACGGCAAGGCGCTGCACCAGGTTGAGGTGCGAGGCTTTGGCAGTAGCAATAGCGGCGGGTTGAGCCGCAGTAGCAGCTGCAACTTGGGCAACAGACACCGCGACGGCCGGCGCGGCCACGGATGCCACCGCTACTGCCGGAGCCGGCGTTACGACGGTTGCAGGAGTGGGCGTGGCGTGCACCGGCGTGGCTACGCGCGAGGTGCCGGCATAAGTCGGCCCTTTCGGAAGCATGGCATACTCGGAGCGCGAGCAGCTGCCCAGTGAAAGGATACCGGCCAGCAGCGCGGTCATTTTAAGCAAAGAAGTGAAGTTGTTTTTCATGGGAAATGTGTTGGTTTGCGTTTACAAGTGCCAATCTACGCTCAATTATAGGAATCAGCCGATATTTTTTGGCTTTTTTTCGCACTAACGCCGGTTTGCCGCTGATTATGAATCGACTGATAATCTCGGCCATTGGCTGGCCCGCGCAGGGCAGCCCAGCCTGAACGCGACCCGGGCATTTACTGTTGACTCCTGCAAATGTGTTTACTTGCGCCGTGTATGAAGTATAGTTTTTCGGCCTGGCAACGGGCAATTGGCTTTTGGGGAACCGGCGCGGGCCTGGGCCTGCTGGCCGCCGGCTGCACCCAAATGCCGGTCGAGTCGCGCACCTCAGCGGGAGCCGGGCGGCTGCTGGCAGCGCCGGCCCGGACGGCCGACACTACCGGTTACGAAACGGCCCCGCCCCGCGACCCCAACGGCATCGGCACCTATTACCTAGGCCGCCAGATTGCCCATGTAATGGGCCACGAGGGCGCGGCCGACTGGCTGGAGCGTAGCGGCCGCCGCCAGGAAGAAGGCACCGACCTGCTGCTGCGTGAGCTACAGCTGAAACCCACCGATGTGGTGGCCGACATTGGCGCGGGCACCGGCTTTTTCACCTTTCAGCTGGCCAAAAAGGTGCCGCGCGGACAGGTGCTGGCCGTCGATATTCAGCCCGAGATGATTGCCGCCCTCCAGGAAAACAAGCGCCGCCAGAACGTGGCCAACGTGCGCCCCGTGCTGGGCAGCCCCAGCAACCCCGCCCTGCCCGCCGACAGCGTCGACCTGGTGCTCATCGTCGATGCCTACCACGAGTTCGACCATCCGCGCGAGATGGGGCGGGCCATCCGGCGGGCGCTGCGGCCCGGTACCGGCCGCCTCGCCCTGGTCGAGTACCGGGCCGAAGACCCCAGCATTCCCATCAAGCGCATTCACAAAATGAGCATTGCCCAGGCCCGCCGGGAAATGGCCGCCGTGGGCCTGATTCTGGCCGATTCCATCGAAACCCTGCCCCAGCAGCACCTGCTGCTGTTCCGAAAATAGCCCGGGTAGCCCGAAATTTTATTTCGGCTTTTGCGCCTGATTCAGCAATGAGTTGTTCGTATGGGCAGAAATTGAGATTTCGGGCTACTCGTTCTGCCCGACCTTTGCCGGATGACTCCTGACCCGCGCGAGCTGTCCATTCACGATTTCGCCTACCCCCTGCCCGCCGCGCGCATTGCGCCCGAGCCCCTGCCCGACCGCGCCGCCAGCCGCCTGCTGGTGAGCCGGGACGGCCGCATTACTGATAAAACCTTCCGCGACCTAGCTGGCGAGCTGCCGGCCGGGGCGTTGCTTGTCTTCAACGATACCCGGGTGGTGCGGGCGCGGCTGCTGGCCCGGCGGCCCACCGGCGGGCAGGTAGAGCTGTTTTGCCTGGAGCCCGTGGCCCCGCACCGCAGCCTGGAGCTGGCTTTGCAGCAAACCGAAAGCTGCATCTGGCGCTGCCTGGTGGGCAACGGCCGCCGCTGGAAAGAAGGCCCCGTAATGCTGGATTTCACCACCGCCGACAGCCAGCCCGCCACCCTGCACGCCCTGCGCCAACGGCAGGAAGCCGGCACCGCCCTCATCGACTTCAGCTGGACTCCGGCCGGGCTGCCGTTTGCCGAGGTGCTGCGCGCCGCCGGCCACCTGCCCCTGCCGCCCTACATTGCCCGCCCCGATACCGCCGCCGACGCCCTGCGCTACCAGACCGTGTACGCCGCCGCCGAGGGAGCCGTGGCCGCCCCTACCGCCGGCCTGCACTTCACCCCCGAGGTGCTGGCTGAGTTAACTGCCCGGGGTTTCGCCATCGGCCACATCACGCTGCACGTGGGGGCGGGTACCTTCCAGCCCGTAAAGGCCGACCACATGGCGGAGCACCCCATGCACACCGAGCCCATTCTGGTAACGGCGGCGCTGCTGCGACAGCTGCTGACGCACCGGCCGCAGCCGGTAATTGCTGTGGGCACTACCAGTCTGCGCACCCTCGAAACGCTGTTTTGGCTGGGCGCGGGCCTGCTGCTGCACCCCACCCCTACCCCCACCCCGGCCACTGCCACCGAGTTGCTCGTGACGCAGTGGCAGCCCTACGAAATGGCCGATGCCGCCGCCGACATCAGCCCAGCCGCCGCCCTGACGGCCTTGCTGCGCTACCTCGAAGCCCTCGGCACTGAAACCCTGGAGGCCAGCACCCGCCTACTGATTGCGCCCGGCTACCGTTTCCGGCTGGTTGATGGGCTGATTACTAACTTCCACCAGCCCGAAAGCACGCTGCTGCTGCTGGTAGCCGCCCTGCTCGGCCCCGGCTGGCAGGCTGTGTACAACCATGCGCTGGCCCACGATTACCGCTTTCTAAGCTATGGCGACAGCTCACTACTGCTGCCGTAGCATGCAGTATCTGGCGGGGCGCAGACGCGGGTTTTTTTGTGGTCCGGCCAGCAAAACAACTTTTGGTATGGCGGCGCGTACAACGCCCAAATTCACCCTTCTCCTTCTTAACTTATTATGAAAAAAGCAACGCTCATTCTCGCCCTGACCGCATTCGCCACCACCGCTTTCGCCCAAACCACGCCTTCGACCGAAGTGAAAGTGCGCGACAACGGCACCACTAAGGTGGTAAGCAAAACCGGCCGCACCGATGCCGGTGAAGCCATTCACGACACCAAGATGGCCGGCAAAAACGTAGCCCACAAAACAGGGCACGCCATGAAGCGCGGCGCGCACAAAACCAGCCATGCTATTAAGCACGGCGCTGCCAAAATGGAGGCCAAAACTGAATAGTCCTTTCCGGACTTTGCCTTTCCCTATTTCCAGAAGGACCCCGGCTGCGGCCAGGGTCCTTTTTTGTTTGGTGCTGCTACTGCAGCTGCGGCTTCTCCCGCACTTCGTGCAGCACCTTTTCGACCACGCCCCGGCCGAACAGGCTGATACCGGTATTGAAAACCACCAGCGCCACCGTACCAGCTGCCACCCACTGGCTGGTGGGCGCGTGCTGGTCTTTGAGGCTGCCGGCCCAGTGAATCAGGCTGGCCCCCGCGCCAATAGTGGCCAGGCCCAGCGGGGCAAACGTCAGCCATTTTGCTTTGTGCGTCATCGGGACTAATTAAAGCAGAGAAGTGAGGATGTAATGACCACGGCCAGCCGGCGATACATGCCCAGGCTGGGGCCAGCGCGTACCTTGCGCCTTTTCGCCTACGCACGCTTCCCATCCTAGTTGCGGCCCGCCGGCCGGTTTTGCCCATGAGCCCTTACGAACAGCTGTTGCACCTGGCCTTCACGGCTCCCAACGATGTAAAATATTACCTCACGCCAACGGCTCTGCGCGCCCACGAGGCCCTGCGCAGCGCGCCGCCGGCCCAGTTGCCTTTCCGCTTCGAGCAGGTGCGCCTGGGCCTGGCCATGAGCCTGCTGAAGCTGGTATCGGAGCTGGGCGACCACGCCGAAAGCCGCCAGGTGCTCGACGTGCTGCACCGCGCCCTGAGCGAGGCCCGCTCGCCCGAAGACATCGACCGCATCGTGAGCCGCGAAGCCCGGCTGTTCGACCGCCTCTACGAAAACCTATACGTGAACGAGGAGGGCGAGGAGCTGCTCAACCTTTTCGGCCGCACTCTGGAAGCCGACGCCCCCGAGCTGCTCGACGAAATTGCCCACGAAGCCGTAGCCCTGGCCCGCACCCTCGATTTCAGCCAGGAGGAGGATAACTGATTGGTTGATTAATTGATAGGCTGATGGGCTGATTGTTCGAGGTGCTGCTTGGCGGATGCACCTCAGCAGCATGTTGCGAAAGCAACTACAGCCGCACCTATCTCAGCCTATCAGCCTATCAGCCTATCAGCCTATCAATTAATCAGCCCATCAAAAAAATCAACAAATCAACTAACGTATCATGACCCTTACCGTTCTTGGTTTTATTATTCTGGTAATCGGGCTGAATGCGGCCCGCCTGTCGGACCGCATGGAGCGCCTGCGCGGTGGCCTCATCTTCCTGGGCGGGGCCTTTATGATGCTGGGGCTGGCCCTGAGCACAGTAGTGCAGATTGGCGTGGGCCAGGTAGGCGTGCAAACGCTGTTCGGGCAGGTGCAGAACCGCATTCTGCCCCCCGGCCTGAGTGTGGTGAACCCGCTCGTGGACGTGACGCGCTTCGACACCCGCACCCAGAACTACACCATGTCGGCGATGCGCAACGAGGGCCAGCAGGCCGGCGACGACGCCATCCGGGTGCTCTCGGCCGACGGCCTCGAAGTCGTTATCGACCTGACGGTGCTTTACCACGTGGTGCCCGCCCAGGCCCCCAAAATCCTGTCTACCATCGGCGAGGATTACCAGGATAAAATCGTGCGGGCCATTTCGCGCACCCGCATCCGCGACAACGCCGTGTATTACGATGCCGTAGCGCTGTACTCGACGCGGCGCGAGGAGTTTCAAACCCGCATCCTGGCCGCCATCGAGAAGGATTTCCGCAGCAACGGCCTCCAGCTCGACCAGCTGCTGATTCGCAACATCCAGCTGCCCGAGTCGGTGAAGCGCAGCATCGAAAGCAAGATTTCGGCCGAGCAGGACGCCCAGAAAATGCAGTTCGTGCTGCAAAAGGAAAAGCAGGAAGCCGAGCGCAAGCGCGTGGAGGCCCAGGGCATTGCCGACTACCAGCGCATCGTAAACACCGAGCTCAGCGACAAGCTGTTACAGTACGAGAGCATCAAGGCCAACCAGGCCATTGCCACTTCGCCCAACGCCAAGGTCATCATCATGGGCAACGGGCGCGGGGCGGTGCCGCAACTGCTGTTGGGCGACAAGTAGAATGGGCAGAGCTGAGTATAAAAAAAGCGCTGGCAAACGCCAGCGCTTTTTTTATTGGAGTCGGGCCGGCGATTAATAGCCGCTGTTCTGCTCCAGGTTGCTATTCAGGTCGCGCTCGCGCTGCGGAATGGGCAAAATAAGCTTGGATGAGTTGTAGGGCAGGCTACCCACCGGCAGTGCATTGCGCTTGAGGTCGTGCAGCAGGAAGCCTTCGAAAGCCAGTTCCAAGTGCCGCTCGTTGAGGATAAGCGGCAGCGTAAGCGAAGTCAGGGCGGGCAGCTGTACGCGATTGCGAACCAAGTTGATGTCGGCCAGTGGCGTAGCGCCCACGCTCGTGCCGGCGCGGAAGTTGCCTTCGGCTCGGGTCAAGTACATTTCGGCCAAGCGAATGAGGTGGATGTTGCCGTGGGTATTTTCGAATTTCAGCGTGAGGCCCGCATCAGGGCCATTGCTGGTATCGAAGAAGTTGAGGCGGTCGTCGCCGGGCTCGTACAGAGCCAGGTGGGCATCCAGCACGGCCACATCGCCCCGCCCGTTGCTAGAGTAGAACGTGTTCAGGTCGTTAGTGCCGCTTTGCGTGGTGAGCTGAATATCGAATACGCTTTCGCTGGTGTTGCTTTTGTTGTAGAACTCGTCGGCAAAGCTGGAAACCAAGCTGTAGTTTCCCGTCTGGATAACCTTGTCGGCTTCGGCAGCCGCTTCGGCGTAGCGGCCCTGTTGCAGGTACACGCGCGAAAGCATGGCCGACGCCGATGCCGAGGTGGCAAATACCCCGTTCGAGCCCGGAAGCTGGCGCTCGGCATCCTTCAGGTCCAGGATAACCTGGGCGTAGATTTCGGCCACCGAGTTGCGCCGGGCCAGGCCCGTTACGTTCAGCGCAGTACTCGGGTCGGCGGTATTAGTGGGCTGTAGCACCAGCACGACCCCGGGGTTGCTGTCAGGGGTGCCATCGTTCCAAGCTTTGGCATACAGGCGCACCAAATCAAAATACAAGGAGCCGCGCAGGAATTTGGCACCGCCGGCTACGGCATCGGCTTTGGAGGGCGTAACCTTCCCAATTGCCCCGAGCACAGTATTGGCCACATTAATAGCACGGTAGGCATTGGTCCAGGTGAACGACACAAACGAATTGTTCACCAGAATGCGCTTGTTGAATATTTCCTTTGGCTGGCTGTATGTGCCGCCGAACTGGATTTCGCCGTTGTCGCCCAGAAAGTCGGAATAATATTGAAAACCTCCGCCGTAGAGGTATTGGTTGCCGGTCAACTCGTAGCCGCCCTTGAGCAGGGTTTCTACGTCGTTGGAGTTATTGAGCGCCGTATCGGCCGGTATTGAGTTGACGGGCGCAATGTCGAGGCGCTTGCCGCAGCCGCTGAGCAGCGCTGCCGAAAGACCAGCTGCCAGCGCCAGGGGATAAAATATTTTTTTCATGGAGTTGAGAATCACGAGTGAGGGAAAGGGGCCACGCTTAGAAGCCCACATTGATGCCGACCGTATAGGTGCGGGCCTGAGGCGCCGAGTAGAAGTCGTTGCCTTGGCCAATGTTGCTGGCCTGATAGTCGGCATTTACTTCCGGGTCCCAGCCCTTGTAGTGAGTGAAAGTCAGCAAGTTTACTCCGGTGAAGTAGAGGCGCAAACGGTCGAGCTGGGCTTTGCCAACCAGCGCGCTCGGGAAGGTATAGCTGAGCGTGGTCGATTTCAGCCGCACGTAGCTGCCATCGGACAGGTAGCGGGTCGAGTTGGCAGTACCGTTGCCTTCGAACAGGCGGGCTTGGGGCACGTTGGTGATGTCGCCGGGCTTCTGCCAGCGGGCCAACTGGTCGCTGGTCTGGTTGTCGAAGCCGTTGCTGGCGTTGGCCGACTCATACTGGGCTCCACCGTCGAACACTTTGTTGCCGAATACGCCCTGGAAGGTAAAATTCAGCTCTATGCCTTTGTAGCCCAGCGTATTGGTTACGCCGCCCACCCAGCGCGGGTTGGGGTTACCCACCACTACGCGGTTGGCTTCGTTGTAGTCGTTAGTGGTACCGGTGCTATGGTCGATGACGTTGGTACCTTCGTTACTAGCCTTGTTTTTCCAGTATAGGGCATCTCCGGTGGCGGGGTCCACGCCGGCATATTCCACCGTGTAGAATACGCCGATGGGCTAGCCCTCGACGGCGCGGTTCACGTAGCCGCCATTGAGTACCTGCTTATCTAGGTTGGTAATCTTGTTCTGGTTGGTAGCGGCGTTGAAGGTGGTTGTCCAAGTGAATGCGCCAACGGCATTGCGGGTGGTGAGCGAGAATTCCAGGCCGCTGGCGGCCGATTCCCGCTCCAGCGCCACGTAGTCGGCCGCATTCAAAAACGACTTCTTATGGGTGGGCTCGCTCAGGCCGGTCTGGTAGCCGAGGGTAAACTTGGTGGGGCCGGTTTTACCGTGCTTGGTCGTAATGAGAATAACGCCATTGTAAGCGCGCGAGCCATAGATGGCCGACGACGAGGCATCTTTCAGAATGCTGATAGACTCGATGTCGTTGGGGTTGAGGTCGGCAATCGGGTTGGTAGGGGCCGTGGTGCCCGACTGGTCATCCGACGTAATCGGAATGCCATCTACCACATACAGCGGCTGCGTATCGTCACTTACCGACGAGGTACCCCGCACCCGCACTTTCACGGCCTGTCCCAGCTTACCACTGCTGTTTTCGATAAAAACACCCGCAGCCTTGCCCTGAATAGCCTGCTCGAACGACGTAACGGGCGTATTGGCAATTTCTTTGGCCGCAACCGTGGCTACCGACCCGGTCAGGTCAGTCTTGCTCTGAGTGCCATAGCCTACCACCACTGCTTCGTTCAGGGCCGTGGCCGATACGGCCAGCGTGACGTTGAACACACTTTGCGAGCCCACTGCAAGGGTCTGCGACGTGTGGCCCACCGAGCTGATAACGATGGTAGCATTAGGTTGCACGCTCAGGCTGAAGTTGCCATCGGCATTGGAACTGATGCCGTTAGTGGTGCCGCGCTCGAGAATGGTGGCCCCGGGCACGGCCCCCCCCCGTCGGAGCCCATTACCCGGCCACTGATGGCCACGGTCTGTGCCTAGGCTGAAACCGAGCTGAGGCAGACCACCAATAGCAGCAGCAGCCTGAAATGGGGAAATAAGTTTTGTTTCATAAAAACAAAGGGTTAGTGAGTGATAAAACGGAAACAGCTTTCGGCAGAATTGTTCCGAAAATGAAAAACATAACCCACAAGTAATGGCTCATTCACAATTCTGACTCCACGATGCTGCGGCGAATATAATTGCACACATCCGACAGTGCACAACGCTTTTTGTTCGTTATGATAGTTTCGGCAAGCGTAGTTAGTGTGCCTACCTTTACCTTCATCAATTCGGGGGCCATCTGCGGGCGGCTCCCTTTCGCTCTGCTTCCCGCTTCAATGCCAACCATTCATTACCTGACCACCGCTGAGGCTATTGCCACGGCCGCCGCGCATTTCGCCACGCTCCCCCGCATTGGCATCGACCTGGAGTTTGATGACATGCGCCACCGCTATGGCCGC
This sequence comes from Bacteroidota bacterium, assembly GCA_030853845.1. Taxonomy (GTDB): domain Bacteria; phylum Bacteroidota; class Bacteroidia; order Cytophagales; family Hymenobacteraceae; genus Hymenobacter. The sequence continues at coordinate 11,331 of JALYUI010000357.1, forward strand.
CACCTGGCCCTGATTCAGGTATTTGATGGCCAGGAGGCGTACCTGATTGACCCGCTGCCGTTGCCCAATATGGCCGCCGATTTGGAGCCCTTGTTTGCGGTACTGCGCGCCCCGGCCGTGGCCAAGGTGTTTCACTCCTGCAAGTCCGACATCCTGCTGCTTGATGAGGTGTTCAGCGTGAACTGCCGCAACATTGTCGACACCAGCGTGCAGTTTACGCTGCTGGCCGCCGAGGACAATAATATTTCGCTGGGCCGGCTTATTCAGACCGAGCTGGGCTTCGAAGTGGATAAGGGCGAGCAGAAATCGAACTGGCTGAAACGTCCGCTTACTGAAGCTCAGAAGGAATACGCCGCCAACGACGTACTCTATCTCTTCGAGCTGACCGACCGCCTCAGCGCCCGCCTCGATGAGTTGGGCCGCGCCGACTGGGCCGCCCAGGAAAACGAGGCTCTCGAAGCCGTGCGCTACGGCCGCGACGACCCGCGCCCGTGGTCGCGCAACGCGGCCAAATACAAGATATCGGCCCAGGAAATGCCCATGTTCCGGGAGCTGTACATGCTGCGCGATACCGTGGCCCGGCAGCTCGACCGCCCGCCCTACCACGTGCTCAGCAACGACCGCCTGGCTGAGCTTGCCCGCAACCCCATTGAAACGGCTCTCCAGCTGCGCACCGCCAACGGCCTGCACCCCGAGCTGAAACGCGCTCCCTACGCCGAGCAGCTGCTGGCCATCGGCACCACCGACCTGGAACCCGACGCCCCGCTGCCGCCCGAGCAGCGCAAGTTTCCCTTCCGCCGCCGCCTCAACGGCCCCGCTGCCGCCCGCGCCGATGCCCGCGAAGCCCAGCTCATGACCCTGAAAGGCCACGTGGCTGCCGACCACGGTAGCACGATGGCCAACATGGTGCTCAGCAACCGGCTCATCGCCGATATTATTGAGCTGGGCGCGACGGCCGCCCTGCGGCCCTGGCAGCTGGGCATTCTGCAAGCCTCGGCCGAAAAGCACGGCGAGGATTTCAGTCAATTGGCCGAAGCTTTCTGAACCGCAGATTTTCGCGGATTTGACGGATAAGAACGGATTCGGACGACAACGTTCGAGATAACAAAAACGGCCACTGCTCAAAGAGCGGCGGCCGTTTTTGTTTTTGAATTTGTGAACCCGGAGTAAGCTCCGGAAAGGGGTCGTCCGAATCCGTTCTTATCCGTCAAATCTGCGGTTCAGATAGTTAAAACTGCGCTTCCTCGGTGCTGCCCACCAGGGCGGCGGTGCTGGTCTGGTTGCTGGTGACGACGTTCTGGACCGCATCGAAGTAGCCGGTGCCCACGAACGACTGGTGCTTCACGGCCTGGTAGCCGTGCTTGGCCAGCGCAAACTCCCGCTCCTGCAACTCCGAGTAGCCGGCCATGCCGCGCGCACGGTAGGCCTGGGCCAGCTCAAACATGCTGGTATTCAGGGCGTGGAAGCCAGCAAGGGTGATAAACTGAAACTTGTAGCCCAGGGCGGCCAGCTCTTCGCGGAAGGTTTCCATCTGCTCCACACTCAGCTTGGCAGCCCAGTTGAACGACGGTGAGCAGTTGTAGGCCAGCAGCTTGCCGGGGTACTGGGCATGAATAGCTTCGGCGAAGCGGCGGGCATCGCCGAGGTCGGGGTGCGAGGTTTCCATCCAGATGAGGTCGGCGTAGGGAGCGTAGGCCAGGCCGCGGGCAATGCCAGCCTCTACGCCGCAACGAATGCGGTAGAAGCCCTCGTTGGTGCGCTCGGCTTCCTGCAGGATAAAAGGCTGGTCGCGCGGGTCCACATCGGCGGTAAGCAGGTCGGCGGCGTCGGCATCGGTGCGGGCC
>JALYUI010000380.1 GCA_030853845.1 Bacteroidota bacterium
CCCGCGCCGCCGGACGGCCAAAAATTCCAACGCTGCTCCCCGCCGGCCGTAAACGAGGGCAAAGGGCCGCCGGGTGGTGGTCCTGCTTTGTTTGCTGCCGCACCGTATGGCCACTTCCTACAAGTTATCCGATATCCTCGCCGTCGCCAAGTCCTCGGCGGGCGAGTTCAACAACAACAACTCCTTCCGCCACGCGGCGGCACTCTCCTACTACACCATCTTTTCGCTGCCGCCGCTGCTGCTCATCGTCATCACCGTGGCCAGCTCCCTCTACGGGGGCGAGGCCATCTCGGGGCAGGTGTACGGGCAGCTGAAGGGGTTGGTGGGCAGCGACTCGGCCAAATTTCTGCAGGACAGCATTGCCAAATTCACCCTGCAACAGCGCGGGCCGGTGGCCACGGCCATCGGGGTGGCCACGCTGGTATTCGCGGCCACCACGTTTTTCGTCACCCTCCAGGAAAGCATCAACGACATCTGGAACCTGCGGGTGAAAACCCAGGGCATTGGCATCCGGGCATTTCTTAAGCAGCGCTTTCTCTCGTTCGGCCTCATTCTGAGCGTGGCCCTGCTGCTGCTCATTTCCTTCGTCATCAGCGCGGTGCTGAGTGCTTTCACGGGCTGGCTGCAGCATGTGCTGCCCGTTATCGGCGTGGTCGCCATTCAGGTGGTCGATTTCCTGCTCTCGCTGGGCGTTACCACGCTGCTGTTTGCGCTCGTCTACCGCTTCCTGCCCGATGCCATCATCCGCTGGCGCGACGTGCTCATCGGGGCCTTCATCACGGCGCTGCTCTTCGTGATTGGCAAGTTTCTCATCGCCTTCTACATCGCCAAGTCCGACCCCGGCTCGGCCTTCGGGGCGGCGGGCTCGGCCATCGTGCTGCTGCTCTGGGTCAATTACTCCTCGCTCATCATCTTCTTCGGGGCCGAGTTCACCCAGGAATTCGCCGATGCCTTCGGGCAGAAAGTGCACCCCAAGGCCCATGCTGTGCGGGTGAAGTGGTGCGAGGTAGCACCCGGCGAGTCCGATGAGGAAAAGGCCACCGGCCGGCCCCACGCCACCGGCAGCTGGCGCAAGTAGTGGGCCAGGCATAAGAGGCGAAATGTCCCGAAACTGCCCCCCCCAGAGAGGAGTATCGCTGGTGGTAAACAGTTGTTGAATAGGCGGCTATTGCCGGATTGAGCAGGGGCAAGCTACTGGCAAATCGCCGAGAGAAAGTCCCGGGAGGCAACTTTCTGGTTTGCAACCATTGGCCCTGGTATGCTCATCTTTGAGGAAACTATCCCTCCCATGAAGCACTTCCTACTTCCGCTCTTCGCGCTGCTGGCCCTGGCCGGCGGCCCGGTGCTGGCCCAAACTACGCCGCCGGTACTCAATACCCCGCCCACGGCCCCGCCGCCCGCCAGCCCGCCGCCGGCCGCCACGCTGCCGGCCGGGGCTCCCTCCGATGCCCCCGACACCTACCTGCTGGGCCGCGTGTACCGCGTCGAAACCCAGCAGGGCACCACCTTCACCGGCACCCTGGTCAGCATCAGCCTGAAGGCGCTCGAATTCGATGCCAACGAGCTGGGGCACATTACCCTGGAGCGCAGCCAGATTCGCCGGGCCGATTTGCAGGGCCCCCGCGCCGTGACGGTGGCGGGTACGGGCAAACCCGGCTACTACGACATCGGCAACGGCAACCGCCTGTTTTTCGCCCCCACGGCCCGGGGCCTGCGCCAGGGCGAGGCCGTGTTGCAGGATGTGGACGTGTTTCTGGTCGGCATCAACTACGGTGTTACCAACAGCCTCTCGGTGGGGGGCTACATCTCGATTTTCCCGGGTGCGGCGCTGGATGAGCAGTTTGTGATGTTCACCCCCAAGCTCAGCTACCCCATCAGCGAGAAGCTGCACGCGGGCTTTGGCCTGCTCTACGTGCGCGTCCCCTCCTTCGATAGCCGTGGCTCGGGCACCGGCGCGGGCATCGGCTACGGCGCCCTCACCTACGGCAGCGCCGACAACAACCTCACGGCTGGCCTGGGCTACGGGTTTGTGCAGGGCGAAATCGGTTCCACGCCCATCATTGAGCTCGGCGGCCAGACGCGGGTATCGCGCCTGGTTTCGCTGGTGAGTGAGAACTACATCGTGGCCGATAGCCACGCCGGCATGGCGGGCCTCTACGGCATGAAGTTCAACTGGCGGACTGCCAGCCTGGGCCTGGGCGCGCTCTACTACTACG
>JALYUI010000398.1 GCA_030853845.1 Bacteroidota bacterium
CTGGTCAAAAATTGTATAGCAAACTGGAAATGAAGATGATTCAGTAGTTGAATTTGCCATTCCCCCCGCCCCTACGGCCACAGCAGCTGCACCAGCAGCAGCATGGCAATGCCCAGGGCCGCGCCGCTGGTCGTGAGCAGCCAGTCGCGCCGCGGCACGCCGAGGCCGCGCAGCAGCAGCGCCCCCAGCAGCAGAATAGCCCCTACGATGAGTACCTGCCCCAGCTCCACGCCCACATTGAAGGCCAGCAGCTCCTGCACCGGCCGGCTGTTCGGCCCCAGCAGCGCCCGCAGGTAGTTCGAAAATCCCAGGCCGTGAATCAGCCCAAAGCCCAGCGCCAGCGCGTTGGGCGCGGCCGCCAGCACCGGGGCCGGGCTCTGCCGTGCAGTCGACCGGCTGGTAGCTGCGCCGGCATTGCGCAGGTTCCAAAGCGCGGTAAGGATGATGGTGACCGGAATCAGGCCCTCGATAAGGGCTGGCCGGAAGGCCACCAGCCCCAGCGTGGCCAGCGCCAGCGTGAGCGAGTGGCCCACCGTGAAGCTGGTGACCAGGGCCAGCACGCGCCGCCAGTCGGCCAGCACGTAGGGCGCGCACAGGGCCAGCAGAAACGTGAGGTGGTCGGCCGCGCGCGGCGTGCAGATGTGCCGGAACCCTAATTCCAGGTAGGTTTGAAAAACCGATGCCATACGGCAAAGCTACCGGCCCGGCCGCCGCCGGCCAGCCGGTTCCGCCAATAAAAAAGCTCCGGCCAAACTGGCCGGAGCTTTTTGCAGCAGTACGATACCGCGAGGCTATTCGCGGACCAGGCGGCGGGTATCGAGCCCACCCTCGGTTTTGGCGCGCAGAATGTAGATGCCGGTGGGCAGCTGGCTCAGGTCGACCACGCGGGTGGTGGTGCCCGTCGAAGCCGGCACCGTGCCAGTGAAGACCAGCTGGCCCAGCGCATTGAGCACGGTCAGCTCCACGGCCTGGCGGTAGCCGGTCAGTTCCACATTCAGCTTGCCGTCGCGGGTCGGGTTCGGGAACACGCTCAGCGACGAGCCGGCCAGCGGCTTCAGCGCCGACGTTACCGTGATGGTAGTCGAGGGCAGCGACGCGCAGCCGTTGGCATTGGTCACCACCACCGTGTAGGGTCCGTATTGCGCGGTCGAATTCACCACGTAAGTCTGGCCGGTTGCGCCGGTAATGAGGGTGCCATTCAGATAGAATTGGTTGCCCGTGGCCGAGCTCGAGGTCAGCGTCGTCGTCGGGCCATTGTACTGGGCCGACAGCGTCGGGGTAGCCGGGCGGGCATTGATGGTTACCTGCGTGGTGGCCGTGGCCGTGGCGCAGCCACCGGCGGCGGCCACCGTGTTGGTCACGGTGTAAACGCCGGCCGTCGAAGTGGCTAGGTTAATTACGCCGGTTGTGGCATTAATCACCAGGCCCGTGGTCGAGGAGAACGCGCCGGCCGTGCTGGTGGCGGGCACCACCGGGGCCGGGTTGGTCGCGCTGGCGCAATAGGCGGCGTTGGCGTAGGAGAACGCCGCCACCGGAGCGGCCGTGATGGTCACGCTGGTCGTGGCCGACGAAGCGCAGGGGCCGCCCACGCTATAAGTCACGGTGTAGGTGCCCGGCGTCGAGGCGCTCAGGTTGATGGCCCCCGTCGTGGTATCCAGGCTCAGGCCCGTGGTCGAAGCGAAAGCGCCGCCGGCCGTGCCCGTTACCGTTGCCGTCGGGTTGGTGCCGCTCACGCAATAAGTCGCGCCCGAGTAGCTGAACGTGGCCGTCGTAGCGGCGTTGATGGTTACCTGTGTGGTGGCCGTTACCTGGGCGCAGCCACCGGCGGCGGCCACCGTGTTGGTCACGGTGTAAACGCCGGCCGTCGAAGTGGCCAGGTTAATTACGCCGGTCGTGGCATTAATAACCAGACCCGTGGTCGAAGAGAACGCGCCGGCCGTGCTGGTGGCGGGCACCACCGGGGCCGGGTTGGTCGCGCTGGCGCAATAGGCGGCGTTGGCGTAGGAGAACGCCGCCACCGGAGCGGCCGTGATAGTCACGCTGGCCGTGGCCGACGAAGCGCAGGGGCCGCCCACGCTATAAGTCACCGTGTAGGTGCCCGGCGTCGAGGCGCTCAGGTTAATGGCCCCCGTCGTAGCGCTCAGGCTCAGGCCCGTGGTCGAGGCAAACGTGCCGCCGGCCGTGCCCGTTACCGTGGCAGCGGGGTTGGTGCCACTGGCGCAGTAGGTAGAACCGCTGTAGGAGAAGGTGGCCGTCGTGGCCGGATTCACCGTTACGGTTGTCGCCGTCGAAGTAGCCACGCAGCCGCTGGCGTTGTTCACCACTACCGTGTACGAACCGGTTGCAGAGGCCGTGAAGGTATTGGTGGCCGAAGCCGTCCCCAGGCTGGTCGTGCCATTGAAGAACTGATAGGTATTGCCCGTGCCGGCCGCAGCCGTGAGCACTACCGAGCCGCCCGCACAGAATGTGGTAGCGCTGCCCGCCGTCAGCGTAGCCGTGGGCAATGCGTTGATGGTAACGGTTGCCGTAGCCGTAGCCGAGGCACAGCCGCCCGAAGCCGCAATGGTGTTGGTGACGGTGTAGGTACCGGCCGTGCTCGAAGCCAGCGTGATAGCGCCGGTCGTAGCGTTCACGGTCAGGCCGGCGGGCGAAGCAGAGAAAGCTCCCCCGCTGCTGTTGGTACCGAATGCTGGCGCGATGGTGCCCGTGCTGCCCGCGCAGTAGCTGGGCTGGGCGTAGGAGAACGAAGCCGAGGGCGCACTGGTAACCGTCACGCTGGCCGTAGCCGACGAGGGGCAGGAACCGCCGACGCTGTACGTCACGGTGTAGGTGCCCAGGGTCGAAGCAGCCAGGTTGATGGCACCCGTCGTGGCATTCAGGCTCAGGCCCGTGGTCGAAGCAAAAGTGCCACCGGCCGTGCCCGTTACCGTGGGCGTGGGGTTGGTGCCGCTGGCGCAGTAGGTGCTGCCCGAGTAGCTGAACGTAGCCGTGGTGGCCGGGTTCACCGTCACGGTCGTAGCAGCGCTGGTAGCCGAGCAGGTGCTGGCGTTGGTCACCACCACCGTGTATGAGCCGGCGGCGGCGGCCGTGAGCGTGTTGGTGGCCGAAGCCGCCCCCAGACTGGTGGTGCCATTGAAGAACTGGTAGGTATTGCCCGTGCCGGCCGTAGCCGTGAGCACCACCGAGCCGCCCGCGCAGAAAGTGGTCGGGCCGCCCGCCGTCAGCGTCGCCGTCGGGGCCGGGTTCACCGTCACCGTTACCGGAGCCGAGTACACCGTGCGGTTATCCGCCGTCATAATCACGGTGCGGAAGGTCGTGGTGGTGGTCAGGTTGGCAAACGTGTAGGTGCTGCCGGTGTTGGTGCCCGCCAGCGTTACGAAGCCGCTGCCGCTATCGGCCTGGTAGCCGGTGATGGTACCCGCGTTGCCGCTCAGCGTGAGGGTGCCCGAGTTGGTACCGGCGCAAACCGCCGCTGCCGAGCTGGCCAGCGTGCCGCCTTCGGTATTAGCTAGCACGAAGTAGTCGCTGCCGGGCGTCAGGTCCTGGGCCGAGACGATGCCGGTGGTGGGCGTAGTGGCCGCCGCGCCGCCCAGCGAGGCATAGGTACCGGCGGCCGTGGCGGCCTGCGCCACTACGGTAGTGGCCGGGGCACCTAGCACGTCGTCGGCGCCATAGCTCAGCTGCACGCGGGCCGTGGCCGGCAGGTTGGCCGTGTTCTGGATGCGCACGTAGCGGGTGGGGTTCAGGCTCGAAACGGTCGGGCCGCCCGTGCCACCTGTAGCGCCGTTCAGCACCGTGGCGGTAAACACCTGGTCGGCGCTGGTCGTGATGCCGGACACCACGACCGGCCGCCAGCCGGCGGCATCGCCCACGGCGAAGGTGCGGCTAACCGCCGTGGCGCTGTTCACCGTGATGCCCAGCGGGCCTTTCACGTAGGAGGTAGCCGAGCCGGTCGGGATGGTAGCCGCCGCCGTGCCCAGCGTCAGCACGTTGCCGGCCGAAGTGGTCAGAATGCCGCTGCTCAGCGTCAGCGAACCGGTCGAAACGCCGCTGGCATTCACCAGCAGGTTGCCGCCGGCCAGAATCACGCCGGCCGGATTCGAAACGGTGATGGCGTCGACGATGCGGGTAGCGGGAATCTCAAAGCCCGTGGTGCGGGCCGTAAGTTCCGGCGCATAAATCAGTTGCAAAGCGCCGCTACCGAGGTTGAACACCGGGGCCGAAGTGAGCGAGCCGCTGGTATTGGTATTGCCCGTCACCCCAATCTGAATCACGAAGAAAATGGCCGTACCGTCGCCGATGGTCAGGTTGCTGGTGCCGTTCAGGTTGCCGGTGAACAGGTTCACGCGGGTAGTCACCACGGGCACGTTCAGCGTAGCGCCGCCGCCGTTGTTATCTACCGTAATGGTCCGAATGGTGGTGAAAGTACCCGAGCCGCCCAGCGTTTGGGGCACCGAGCCGGCAAAATAAATCGTGCTGCCCGTCGTCGTACCCGTCAGAATACCGTTGTTGGTGATGGTCGTACCGAGTTGAAGCAGCAGCTGGCCGTTCAGATTCAGGTTGGTGCCGGGCAAAGTGAGGACCGTGCCATATACGTTGGTCTGCCCCTGTAGCAAAGCACTCTTGGGATTGGTCGTGTTGTCGATGGTCAGGTTCGGAAACGAGCCCCGAATGCGGAAGTCGAAATTGGTCGCCGTCGCGGCCGTGCCCACATTCACGGTGCCGCCCGTGAAATTGTAGGTACCCGCCACGTAGTAGTCGAGCGGCGTGGTGGCCGTGCTGCGCTGCACCAGATTGATGGTGCCACCCGAAACGGTGTTGGTCCCATTCACACCGAACGAAGGCGTACCGGAGGTGTTGCCCACGGTGGCTACATTGAGCGTGCCGGCGCTCAGGGTAAAAGTCATAGCTGCCGCCGCTGAAGCGCTGGTGAAGGAGCCAAAGCGGCCGGCCGTGTTCAGCGTGCCCCCGTCCTGGGTGTAAACCGCCCCGGAGGTAAAGGAGATGGAGTTGCCAATCGAGCTACCCACGTTATAGGTGCCGGCCGAGATGCGCAGCGAGCCGGCCACGCTGGGCGAGCCCGTCTGGCCCACCACTGTATAGTTGGGGTTATTCAGCCAGAAGCCGCCGGTGGCCGGGATGATGTAAGAAGCCGCGCTGCCGAACACCCGCGCGCTGATGGTAGCCGTACCCGAAATTTTCAGGGTACCGGTCATGTCATCGACCGGCGTGGTACCGGTGGTGCGGGTAAGCAGGAAGCCCTTCAGGTCGGGGGTGCCGCCCTGCACCGTAAACGCGGGCAGGGTCATATCCACCACATCGGCGCGCACCGACTTGGCCAGGGTCACGGTTTGCAGGTCGGTGGTACCAGTTCCGGCGAAGGCCACGTCGCCCGCCCCGGTAAAGCGCAGGTCCGAGCCAATGGTAGCCGAGTTGCTCAAATCCAGCGTGCCATTGTTGGTCACGCTGCCGGCTACCTGCAGCTGGTAAGCCGTGGTAGCCGAAGTCAGCAGCGAGCCCGTGGCCGCGATGGTGAGCGAAGCGGCCGCCGCGGCCACGTCCAGCGTCACCGTAGCACCCGCCACGATGGTTACGTCGTCGGCTGCCGTAGGCACCACGCCGCCTACCCAGGTAGCGGGCGCGCTCCAGTTGCCGCCCGCCGCCGTCGAGCTGATAGCGGACAGCACCTGCCGGGACACGATGGTCCGGATAGGCTGCACGGTGACTGGGGCTGCCGATAGCGGCCGGGCTACCCGCTCCGCCGCCTGCGGCTTGGGAAAAGCCCGGTTCTGGGCCGAAGCGCCCACGGAAATGGAGAGCAGGCCCAGGGCGGCGGCCACTATAGGCCGCCAGCTGCGGTTGGTCACGGGCCGGCGGTTTCCCACAAGCGGGGAGTGCGACGCACCGGTAAAAAGTAAATTATGCTGCATGAAGTGAAATGTGAATGATGGAAAAAAATATGGAAAAAGAATTACAGGCCAATACCGCTGGCTATCATCAGCAGAGGAAAAAACCCACAAAAGGAAAGCTTTCTTAAACCCGGGCAGCCCACGCAGTCAGGTTTTAATAGCAAGGCAGATAAAATGGTAAGTTAAAAGGAGAAAGGGCACGTAAATATGGGGCTTTTTCTGATGCCTTTGGGCGGCAGGTTCTCCATTCGTTACCATCCTTCTAAAAAATGGCTGCTTCCAGCGTCCAGCGTCGTCAACGCGACTGGAATGCGAGGCAGGTGGACTTGTTGCACGAAGCGAGTGCCGCTGGTGCCCATCTTTATTTGAGGCCAATATAAAGAAGGAAGAAGGGGCTAAACCACGAATTGCTGCCCCTGTAAGCAAGCCGGAGCATCCGCCTTTTTAACCAGGCCAGCGATGTAGCTTGGCGTCTGCAAACCCAACCGCTGTGCCTCATGGCTTTCCAGATAAGTGCCGAAACGGCCGACGACCTCACCCTGACCCCGGCCACGGCGAACGTGGGCTGTCTTCGGGGGTTTATTGGCAGCTTCGGGCTGCTCGGCCTGGTGGTAGGTGGCGGCCTGCTCTGGTTGCGGAGCGCCGTCGGGGCCGACCCGGTGAACCTGGCAGCGGGGGCTTTTTTGGTGATGGGATTGGGCTTCGTCGTGCTCAGCCTGTTCGCCAGCTTCAACCCCAGCACGGGTATAGCAGCCTTCGTGTTTGACCGACACCTGGGCGCAGTACGGGTGCGCAGCGACTCCGCCCCGTTCGGCCCGCCGACCGAAGCCTACCTTGCCTACGCCAACATCACGGGCCTGGATGTGGAAACCAGGTCCCAATCCGGTTCCGGCGGCTCCAACCGGTCGAGCCGCACCACCTACACCTACCACGTAGTGCTGCGCCTGCGCGACGGTGCCAGCTGGTTGCTCACCAGCGACTCCACCCGCGACGCGGCCGACGCGCAGCGCCTGCGGCTGGCGACTGCCCTGGTGCCGCGACCGGATGCGGGTCCGGATTTAGTCGTGCCCGCGCCCGAGTTGCCCCCGCAAGTAAAGCGCAGCACCCGGGGGGGTGCCACCAGCTTGCGGTGGCACAACCCGGTCACGCGCCAGGAGGTGGGCGGGAAGCTGGCCCTGCTCGGCGGGTTTGGTGGGGTGCTGGGCCTCTTCTTTACCATCATCCACTCGCAGCAGGTGCCCTGGTTTGCGTACGGGGTGCTGGGCTTCATTGCCCTCATGTTCGCCCTCATCGCCGTGACGCAGATTCGGCGACTGCGGCAGGACGCTACCCATAGCTATGGCCTGGAGTTCGGCCCGGAAGCCGTGGCTTACTTCGAAGAAGTATTGACCACCGGTCAGGAAACGCACCGCGAGCGCGTGGCGCGGGCTGATTGGTACGGCCTGAGCTATTCATTCGACGCTACGGCGGGCGAAAACGAGGCTGTCCTGTTGCTCACCATTGCCGCCCACGTCCAGTATCTGGAGCAGCAGCAGGTTGGCTCCCTAGGCAAGGGGCTGAGTCTGCTACTGGAAAAAAATCAGTCCCGCACTCTGCGTTTCAAAAACTTCAGCCCCGTTCAGCGGCTGGCAGTGGTCAACTGGGTGCAAGCCGAAGTGGGTGGATGGGGCTGCTAGCTGTTCGCTCATTCTCTCCGGCGAAAGTTAGCCCCCTGCCCCGCGCCCCGGCCGCCTCCCCAGCGGCGCAGGTAGCGGAAGTGTCTTCAGTTACCTATCCAGGTTCGCCGAAACCATTCTGGTATCTCTGCCCCAATTGTTGTCAGTGTGTCCGGTTCGTACTCTGCAAACCACCAGATGGACGCGCCCGAATTATCGAACAGATACGCCCGGTTTACCTGCTGCATCGTTTCGACCAACAGGCCCAGACTTTTGGCATATCGACTCACAATCTTCTCTGTCGAAACGCCGTGCCCGCCTTTGCTCACCCGGTTATTTACCCGGTCTACATTTACGGCCGGGGTTTCCGTGGCAATGTAGTAGAGATAGGTGCGGTAGCCCTGAGCGGCCGCCAGTTGTAAAAATTCCAGCTTTGACCGGTGCGGCATCACCGACTCGAACGTGAAGCTGAGCCGGGCCGCCAGCAGCTGATGCCGTAGAAAGTCGGCCACCGTGGCCGCCACGTAAGAATTCACCGCAGCATCCGGCTGCATGACCACAATATTTTCGGCAATATGCAACCCGATTTCCTGGCTGGTTTGCGCGCCTACGGCCGTTTTCCCATCCGCCAAAAATGCCGCAAAATCGGCCTGTGTTGCGGCCAGTTGGTAATCGGACAGATGCAGAAACCGTTGCCGGACCAACTGCTTCTCAATCTCATCAGCATCACATACACGCCCAGATTGAACTGCCCACGCACTCCATCCAGCAGCGCCGATTTGCCCGAGCCATTGGGTCCCGCAAACAGGCGCAGTCGCGGAGTGGCAATCGTCGCCATCGTTAGGCCTTGCGGCCGAGGTTTTGGTACTGGTCTATTACTACTTCACGTTGCCCGTTAGCGTGAATTCGCACCAATTTGCCGTTTTCGTAAACCGTCACGGTGAGCCCCAGCGCCCGGCTCTCACTCACGGCACGTAACGA
>JALYUI010000418.1 GCA_030853845.1 Bacteroidota bacterium
CTTGAAAATGATTTCGGCCGCGCCTTTCGCGCCCATTACGGCATTTTCGGCTGGCCCGCCATTCACGTCCGCAAGGTGGAGCAGGACAAGGCCCCGACCATCGAAACCGTGTTTCTGGACTGCGGCGCGGGCAGTGCCGACGAGGTGGCCGAAATGGGCATTCATGTGGGCTGCGTGGTGACGTTTGAGGACGAATTCACGGTGCTGAACGACAAGTTTTACGTGGGCCGGGCGCTCGACAACCGCGTGGGCGGCTTCATGATTGCCGAGGTGGCCCGGATGCTGAAGGAGAACGGCAAAACCCTGCCCTTCGGCCTCTACATCGTGAACGCGGTGCAGGAGGAAATTGGCCTGCGCGGGGCCGAGATGGTAGCCCACCGCATTCAGCCCGACGTGGCCATCATTACCGACGTGACGCATGACAGCCAGTCGCCGATGTACGAGAAGAAAACGGCCGGCGACATTTCCTGCGGCAAAGGCCCGGTGATTACCTACGGCCCGGCCGTGCAGAACAACCTGCGCGACCTCATCATCGACACCGCCAAGCAGACCGAAATTCCTTTCCAGCGCGCCGCCGCCACCCGCGCCACCGGCACCGACACCGATGCCTTTGCCTACTCGGGCTCTGGTGTGGCTTCGGCCCTGATTTCGCTGCCGCTCAAGTACATGCACACCACCGTGGAAACCGTGCACAAAGACGACGTGGAGAGCGTGACGAAGCTGATTTACGAGACGCTGCTGCGCATTGAGGACGGGCAGGATTTCCGGTATTTTGCCTGAACTGCGGATTCGGCGGATTGGTCGAATTGGTCGGATTTTGTGGACGAATCCATTTAATGAAAAGGCTCGCTTTGCGGGCCTTTTTTGTTGGTGGGGCCGCGGTAGGTTGGGATGCGGCGCGACTGACTGCGATATATGGCGGAACTTCCGCACCTTGCGGTTGCTGAAGCTGCGAAGGCGCAGTTGGTTCCACCTCTGATTTCCTGCCATGCCTGCTGTTCTTGCCACCCTGCCCGCCACGGCGGGCGCGCACCTACCGGTGCAGCTCTACGCCGACTCGGAAGCTGCTTCGGCGGCCGTCGCGGGCCGCATTGCCGACCTTATTCGGACCCGGGCCGCCGAGGGGCGAGCCTGCGTGCTGGGGCTGGCCACGGGCTCGTCGCCCACGCGGGTTTACGAGGAGCTGGTGCGCCTGCACCGCGAGGACGGGCTGAGCTTTCAGAACGTTGTCAGCTTCAACCTCGATGAGTATTACCCCATGCTGCCGGGCTCGCTGCAGAGCTACGTGCGCTTCATGCGGGAGTATCTGTTCGACCATATTGACATCCGGCCCGAGAACGTGCACATTCCCGACGGCACGGTGCCCGAGAGCGGCGTGGGGGCATTTTGTCAGCAGTACGAAGCGCTGATTCGGGCGGCGGGCGGCATCGATTTGCAGCTACTGGGCATCGGGCGCACGGGCCACATCGGCTTCAACGAGCCGGGCTCGGGGCCGGCTTCGCGCACCCGCCTCATCACCCTCGACCACGTGACGCGCACCGACGCGGCCTCCGACTTCTACGGCGAGGAAAACGTGCCCCGCCGGGCGGTCACGATGGGCGTGGGCACCATTCTCGAAGCCCGCCAGATTGTGCTGCTGGCCTGGGGCGAGGGAAAAGCCGCCGTGGTGAAGCGCATGGTGGAGGGCGAGGTATCCGACTCGGTACCGGCCACTTATTTGCAGCGGCACCCCGCCGTGCAGGTGGTGCTGGACGAGGCCGCCGGGGCCGAGCTAACCGCCCGCAAAACGCCCTGGCTGCTGGGCCTGCCCGCCGACTGGCACAGTGCCGCCCTGGTGCGCAAGGCCGTAACTGGCTTAGCCCGAGCTGTGCAGAAATCCATTCTGAAGCTGACCGACGAGGACTACAACGAAAACGGCCTCTCGGCGCTGCTGGCACAGTCCGGCCCGGCCTACGACATCAATATCCAGGTCTTCAACGAGTTGCAGCACACCATTACCGGCTGGCCCGGCGGCAAGCCGAATGCCGACGACACGTACCGGCCCGAGCGGGCCGCGCCGTTTCCGAAGCGCGTGCTCATCTTCAGCCCCCACCCCGACGACGACGTGATTTCGATGGGCGGCACGCTACGGCGGCTGGTCGACCAAGGCCACGAGGTGCACGTGGCCTACCAGACTTCGGGCAACATCGCGGTGTTCGACGACGAGGCCATCCGCTTCGCCGAGTTCGTGGCCGACTACGACCACGCCTTCCGCCTGCCCGCCGACGCGCCGGCCAGCCAGCTCTACCACCGCGTGGCCGAGTTTCTGAAAGCCAAGCAGCCGGGCCAGGTCGACTCTGCTGAGGTGCAGCAGATAAAGGGCCTCATCCGGCGCGGTGAGGCCAAAAGCGCCCTGCGCTACGCCGGCCTCGACCCCGACACCCGCGCCCATTTCCTCGACCTGCCCTTTTACGAAACCGGCCGGGTGCGCAAAAAGCCGCTGGGCGACGAGGATATCCGCATCACGATGGAACTGCTGAACCGCATCCGGCCCCAGCAGATTTACGCCGCCGGCGACCTATCGGACCCGCACGGCACCCATCGCGTGTGCCTGGCCGCCATTTTCGAAAGTATCACCCGCCTCAAAGCCTCGGGCACGCCCTGGCTGGATGACTGCTGGGTGTGGCTCTACCGCGGAGCCTGGCAGGAATGGGACATCGACCAGATTGAGATGGCCGTGCCTCTTTCCCCGTCGGAGCTCACGCACAAGCGTCGCGCCATCTTCAAGCACCAGAGCCAGAAGGACCGGCCGCTATTTCCCGGGGCCGACCAGCGCGAGTTCTGGCAGCGCAGCGAGGCCCGCAACCGCACCACCGCCAAGCTCTACGACCAGCTCGGCCTGCCGGAGTACGAGGGCATTGAGGCATTTGTGCGCTGGGAGTTTTGAGGCTTGTATTGCCTCTGAAAACGGTCATGCTGAACGCAGTGAAGCATCTCTACCGCAGCAGTAAACCTTATCACTATTGCGGTAGAGATGCTTCACTACGTTCAGCATGACGTTCTTTTGTAGCTTAGCCCTCCTACCCCCACACCTTAAAAC
>JALYUI010000430.1 GCA_030853845.1 Bacteroidota bacterium
CGCATGCAGCAGTAACTCAATCGGTGCAACGATGCGAGCGAGATGCTTCGGCTGCGCTCAGCATGACGTTCTAGTGCTACTCGCTGTACACCTTCAGGTGCGGAATAATCATCTGGGGCGACTTGAAAGTTACGGTCACTTTGTCGCCGTCTTTCACCTTGCGCAGGCCCTCGAATAGAATCCGGTCGTTGACGGTGATACCGGATTTGATGACGTACAAATCGGGCATTTCCGAGGCGATGCCGATTTCGCGCTGGTGCACCACGTTGTTTTTGTCGACCACGAAAACGTACTTCTTCTCCAGAATTTCGAAGGTGGCTTTCTGCGGAATCAGCAGGGCGTGCTTCAGCGGCACGGTCATGAGCACGCTGCCGGTTTCGCCGTTGCGCAGCAGGCCGTCGGGGTTGGGGAAAGTGGCGCGGAAGGCGATGTTGCCGGTTTCGTTGTTGAAGTCAGCCTCAATGGTTTGCACCACGCCGGTCTGGTCGAACACCTCGTTGTTGGCCATCAGCAGCTTCACGCGGGCCGCTTTGTCGTTCGATTTGGCGTGTTCCTTATAGGCCAGGTACTCGGCCTCGGGCACGTTGTAGTACACCCACATCTTGCTGTTGTCGGAGAGGGTGGTCAGCAGGTCGCCCTCATCCACGAGGCTGCCCAGCCGGCCCTGAAAGTGGTCCATGATGCCGCTGAACGGCGCCCGCACGGTGGTGAACTGCAGGTGCGTCTGGGCCAGGGCGACTTCGGCGTTGGCCTTGTCGAACTTGGCCTGGGCCAGCGACAGCTCGCTGCCTGACACGATGTTCTTATCGGCCAGCTTCTTGGTGTTCTGGTATTCCTGGCCCACGTAGTTGGCCTCGGCCTTCGACTTGTTCAGTTCGGCCTGGTACACGGTGGGCTTAATCTGAAACATGAGCTGCCCCGCCGACACGTGCTGCCCCTCGTCCACGAAAATCTTCTCCAGGTAGCCCTTCTCCAGCGCCCGCAGCTCGATGCGCTGGAAGGAGTGAATCTGGGCCACGTACGCTTTGGTAATGATGGTGTCCTTCTCCAGGGGACTGGTAGCCACCAGCTTAATCGGCTCCTCGACCTCCTTCTTCTCTTCCTTGCAGCCGGTGGTATAAACCAAAACACCGCAGCTCAGCAGCATGAGTACTCTTTTCATAAAAACCTGGGGAAACGTAACGGACAATGGGGAATACATCGGAGATAGAATGACAGACAAAGGCACTGGCGCGGCAAAGGCAGACCCGCACTTGATGAGAGAACCTGCGCCGGACGACGCAACAGACGGGTGGGTCAGGCACGGGCTCGCGGGCGGACCACTTGCGGGGCAGTCGCCCCAAGCCAGCGCGCCGAAGCGGCCTGATTGGGGATATTCATACGTTGCGGATGGCAGCGCTCAAACAGCAGCTCGCCATTGGCAGCCGGCGAAACGGCCGCCACCAAACCCAACCAAAACGGCCGCATTGCAGGGTGGGAATGGGCAATGCGACCCGGCCGGGGCCATGATTGACCTTACAAAATAACCCCCAATGGCATGAAGCGAAAATGAAGCCCGGCAGTAATTTCTTCAGAAACTGCGGTGGCGGGCGGGGCGGCAGGAGGGGGGTTGGGAGTAAATGGACAGGAATTCAGGGCCAAGCTGATGATTCCGTTCAATGGTGGACAGAGACAAGTCATATCGGGAACGACTTCCACCCTACATCAACTCGTGCAGAGTGACATGGGAATTACTATAATGCCCACAATGCTGGTTATCTTGCTGTTCCTTTTCTACCCGTTAGTGCAGCATGATTACTGACCGTTACACATTTGAGACTGCACCAGACTTGCTCACTTTTGAGTTTGAAAGTATCGGCCCCAAAGGCAAAATCGCCAAAGTCGTGCGGTACACTGAAATCAACGTCAGAGGGTTTTATAACTTGGGATTTGGTGACAAAGACCCGCAATCGGGCTATATCAGCGACTTGAGCGTCACCAATAACAGCGATAGCCAGAAGGTGCTGGCAACCGTAGCTCGTACGCTCTACCTCTTCACGGAACGCTACCCGGAAGCGGTAGTGTTAGCCACTGGCAGCACCCTCGCCCGAACCCGCCTCTACCGTATGGGCATTACCAATAATCTTGTAGATATTGAACAGGATTTCGTTGTCCTCGGCCTAACAACAGCCAGTAGTTGGGAGCCCTTCCGCATAAACACTGACTATTACGCCTTTTCCGTTCGCAGAAAATCTTAAATTCAATTCGTTATGAAAGCCACTCCAAACCCTGCGCCCACCAAGAAGAAAAAGCTGCCCAAAGATTTTACTATCAATCCCGATTTGCAAGGCAAATACGACAATCAGCCGCTATTCGAAGACAAAATCAACCGGGCCAACCACATTCTTAAAAC
>JALYUI010000204.1 GCA_030853845.1 Bacteroidota bacterium
TGCAGGACCAGATTTCGGCCCAGCACCCGTATGCATCGTTTGCCCTGCCGCCCCTGGGTACGGCGGCCGGCATTCTGCACACCAACCCTACCCGCGTCTACATTCCGCAGGACCCCCTGCTGGGGCAGTATTACAGCACGTTTGCCAACACGCCCTCCGCCCTGGAGGAAGATGCCAAGGACGACCAGAGCAACGTGGCAAGTCTGAACTACGCCAAAAACCTGGTGAGCACCGATAAGATGCTGGAGCGCCTACTGGAGGACAACGACAACAAGGTCGACCAGGTGGCCTTTGCCCGCTCGCGCCTGTTCGATATGTGGATTGGCGACTGGGACCGCCACGAAGACCAGTGGCGCTGGGCCGAGGTGAAGGACCAGAAGGGCAACCGCACCTTCACGGCCGTGCCCGAAGACCGCGACATCGCCTTTTTCAAGGGCGATGGGGTGCTGCCCTTTCTCATCAGCCGCAAGTTCGCGGTGCGCAACTTTCAGAACTTTGGCTACGATTTCGGTGACTACAAGGGCCTGAACCTGACCGGCCTGAGCAACGACCGCACCTTTATGGGCGGCGTGACGCGCGAGGAGTGGGTGGCCCAGGCGCAGTACATGAAGGAGCACCTGACGGATGCCATTATCGAAAAAGCCTTCCGTGACAACTGGCCGCAGGCCATTTTCGACCTGCACGGCAAGGAAATCATCGCCAAGCTGAAAAGCCGCCGCGACCTGCTGCCCGACGTAGCCGCCAAATACGCCAACGTGGTAGCCAAAATTGTGGAAGTGCGCGGTACCAACAAGGGCGAGAAATTTACGGTGGAGCGCCTGACCAACGGCAATACCCACCTCACGGTGCAGAAAATCAACAAAAAAGGCAAGCTGGAGCAAACCGTGTACGACCGTACCCTGGAGTACGGCATCACCGACGAGCTGCGCCTCTACGGCATCAGCGGCTCCGATGTGTACGACCTGAAGGGCAAGGCCAGCAAGGGCATTAAAATCCGGCTGGTAGGCGGCACCGGGCACGACTCCATCATCGACAACAGCAACATTACCGGCATGCGGCACAAAGTGCAGGTGTACGACGCCGATACGGGCAACGTCATCAAGGCCGGCCCCGACAGCCGCCTGCGCCTGGAGCCCGGGGTGGACGTGAGCCGCTACGACCACCCCAAGCGCTTCGACCTGAAGGACTACCGCCTCAACTACACCGGCCCGGCCGTGTTTTTCGGCTACAACATCGACGACGGCATTTTGCTGGGCGGCGGCGTGACGCACCGCCGCTACGGTTTCCGGCGCGACCCCTATTCCTCGGAGCAAAGCATTGTGGCCAACTTCGCGCCGGCCCGCAACGGGGCCTACAACCTCAAGTATACCGGGCAGTTTATCAGCGTATTTGGCAAGTACAACCTGCACGTAGCCGCCCAGTACTACGGCCCGCAGCTGCTGTACAACTTCTTCGGCATCGGCAACAACACCGTCAACCTGGCCACCGAAGATGCCAACCGGGGTGCCGTTACCAACCGTAGCGTAAACACCGCCTACCGCGTGCGCTTCAACAGCCTCACGGTGGCTCCTACGCTCGAGCGCAGCCTGTTCAGCTTCCTGAAGCTGGGCTTTGGGCCGCGCTACGAGCAGTTCCGCGTTGAGCAGGACCCCATCGGCTCGGTGATTAAAGATAGCATCGGCAGCGACTTCGACAACCGGCACTTCGGCATCCGGGCCAGCGACTTCCAGACCAACCAGTACCTGGGCGGCCTCGTGTACCTGAACCTCGATGCCAGCTCGTCGCCCAAAAACCCGCGCATTGGCATCCGCTGGTACAACGAGTTCCAGTACAACTACCAGCTTAACGGCGAAAAACTGCAATACGGCCGCCTCAGCTCCGAAATCCGGGCCTACCTCACGCCCAACTTCCCCTTTCAGATTACCTATGCCGGCCGCATTGGCGTTACGCACAACATCGGCGACTACCGCTTTTACCAGGCCAATACCCTGGGCGGCACCACCAACCTGCGCGGCTACCGGCGCACCCGCTTCGCGGGCCGCAGCAGCTTCTACGCCAACCTGGAGGCGCGCCTGCAGCTGCTCAGCTTCAACGCCTACCTCTTTCCCGGCAAGCTGGGCATCCTGGGCCTGGCCGACGGTGCGCGGGTGTACTCCGACAACGACACCCGCACGGGCATCAGTGCGCTGCACTCGGCCTTCGGCGGCGGCGTGTACGTCGACATTCTCAAGCAGGCCGTTATCAACGTCACCTATTCGGTGGGCGAGGAGAAGCTGGTATTCGTCGGCTTCGACTTCCTGTTTTAAGCAATCTGCCGCTGCTCGCCCCGCGAGCCAGAAGACACCGCCGGAAACCCGGCGGTGTCTTTTTTTGCCGAATTGGTGCAAAATATTGGCAATTCAGCAATAAAGTAGAGGAGAGTTTAATATTATGCCGACATTGTTAATAGAATTCATTAACATCTCATCAAACAAGCTCAATGAACAAACTCTACTTTTCCGCATTAGCGCTGCTGGGCAGCGCCGCCCCGGCCCTGGCGCAGGATGCCGCCCGCCTCGCCCCCGTTCTCAATTCCGAAGTGCCCGTTATCACCAAGCGCGCCTGCGGCACGATGGAAGTGCTGGCCGCCCAGCTCGCCGCCGACCCCGCCCAGGCCCAGCGCATGGCCGCCATCGAAGCGCACGTGGCCCGCTACAAGGCCAGTGGCGCGATGCAGCGCGTCACGGCCGGCACCGTTATCATTCCGGTAGTGGTGCATGTGCTTTATAAAGCCGCTGCCGAAAATATCTCCGATGCCCAGGTGCAGTCGCAGATTGCTGTCCTCAACGAAGACTACCGCAAGCTGAACGCCGACCGCACCAACACCCCCGCCATTTATGCCGGCCTGGCCGCCGACGTGAACGTGCAGTTCGTGCTGGCCAAGCGCGACCCCAATGGCGCGGCTACTACGGGTGTTATTCACAAGCTCACCAAGACTACTTCGTGGAGCACCAACGACGCCGTAAAGAACTCCAAGCGCGGCGGCGATAACCCCTGGGATGCCAGCAAGTACCTCAACCTGTGGGCCTGCAACCTCGGCCAGGGCCTGCTCGGCTACGCGCAGTTTCCGGGCGGCTCGGCCAGCACCGACGGCGTCGTGATTCTGTACTCGGCCTTTGGCAGCAAAGCCAAGTACGCGGCCGGCACCTACACCAGCAGCTACGACCTGGGCCGCACCGCCACCCACGAAGTAGGCCACTGGCTGAACCTGCGTCACATCTGGGGCGACGATAATGGCGCCTGCACCGGCTCCGACCTCGTGAGCGACACCCCCAACCAAGGCGCCGAAAACTACGGCTGCCCGGCCTTTCCGCACGTAAGCTGCTCAAACTCGGGCGACATGAGCATGAACTACATGGACTACGTGGATGACCGCTGCATGTACATGTTCTCGACCGGGCAGAGCACCCGCATGAACGCCCTGTTTGCCGCGGGCGGTGCCCGCACGGGTATCCTGACTTCGCTGGGTGGCACCGCACCGCGCGCGGCCGCCACGCCCACGCTGGCCACTGCCTACCCCAACCCCGCCAGCGAAGTGCTGAACCTGGCCCTGCCCGCCGGCACGAAGCTGGCTGCTGCTACCGTCCGCGTATTCGACCTCAGCGGCCACGAGATGACGCAGGTGCGCTACAATGGCGAGGGCCAGGTGCGCGTGAGTGAGCTACCCAAGGGCCTCTACTACCTCACAATTGCCACCGGCGAAGGCGTAACCCGCCAACGCTTCGAAAAGGAGTAGCGCTCTGCAGGGCGCGTAGCCATAAGCCATCAAACAAACTGCCCTGCCGCTTCCCGGCAGGGCAGTTTGTTTGATGGCTTGGGCCAGAGTGTTTGTACTAGCTAGCTGTGGCTTCCGGCCAGCGTGGATGGTTGAGAGGTTTGCGATTCAGGCCGCAAGATGAATATAGCATGAATAGTATTTAAAACATGATAAAATATTGGCTAATAATGCCAGTATTTTATCATGTTTTGATTTTTGCCATAATTATATTGGAATAACTGCAATATAATTCCTAGTTTGGCACCCTCATTCTTAACTCTTTCTTGTTTTTATGAAACAAACACTGTACGCTGCCGCCATCGGCCTGCTGGGCCTGGCCCTGATTTCTCCCACTGTTTCGGCGCAGGCCCCAAAGCGCAGCTGCGCCTCGGTGGAGGTGCTGCAACAGCAGCTGGCCGCCGACCCCGGCCTGGCTGCCCGCATGGCCGCCATCAACAACCAGGCGCTGCAATATGCCGCTAAGCACGCCGGCGATGCCCAGCGCAATACCGTCGCCATTAGTGTTACCATTCCGGTGGTGGTGCACGTGCTCTACAGCACGGCTTCGGAAAACATTTCGGATGCCCAGATTCAGTCGCAGATTGCCGTGCTGAACGAGGACTACCACAAACTCAATACCGATGCCAACAAGGTTCCGGCCCCGTTTGCCGGCCTGGCGGCCGACGTAGGCATTCAGTTCGTGCTGGCCAAGCGCGACCCTAGTGGCCTGGCCACTACCGGTATCGAGCGCAAGAGCAGCACCACCAGCAGCTGGGGCACCGCCGACAACATTAAGAAGACCAGCACCGGCGGCCTGAACGCCTGGCCCATGGGCCAGTACCTGAACCTGTGGGTGGGTACCATCGGCGGAGGCATCCTGGGTTACGCCCAGTTCCCCGGCGGCGCGGCGGCCACCGACGGCGTGGTGATTTCGCCCGTGTACTTCGGCCGGACCGGCACCGTGACCTCGCCCTACAACCTGGGCCGCACGGCCAGCCACGAAGTGGGCCACTGGCTGAACCTGAACCACATCTGGGGCGATGACTCGG
>JALYUI010000439.1 GCA_030853845.1 Bacteroidota bacterium
TACTAGTGCGGTAAAGATGCTTCGCTGCGCTCTGCATGACGGGCTTTTGTCGCAGTTCAACGAGGCCCAGCTATCCAATCTCAATCACCACATCGTCCGTCATCGGATGGCCGACGCAGGTAAGAATGTAGCCCTGCTTCATCTCCGAGTCGGACAAGCCCTCGCGCTCATCGAGGTGCACCTGGCCGCTGAGGCACTTGCCCCGGCAGGCCGTACACAGGCCCGCCTGGCACGAATACGGCAGGTCGATGTCCTGGTCGAGGGCCACTTCGAGAATGGTTTTCTTGGCGGGCACCTCGATTTTATACTCGCTGCCTTCGTACTGAATCGTAACGGTGCGGGTACTCTTCGCCTCATTGCCGACGCTGGCCGATACGTCGCCGTGGCCGTTGGGCTGGCCAGCGGCGGCTTCGGCCGTGTCGGCGGCGGCCACGAAGCTTTCGCGGCGAATGCGGGCTTCGGGCACCTTCAGCAGGTCGAGGGCGGCGCGGGCTTCGGCCATCATGCCATCGGGGCCGCACATGAAGTAGTCGGCCTGCTCGGCCGGAAACTGGTGGCGCTGCTCCAGAATGCGCAGCAGCATGGTGCGGTTCAGGCGGCCGGTGTGGCGGTGCGGGGCCATCGGCTGCTGGGGCTGGCTATACACGTGCTCCACCTGCAAACGCCCGCCCGAGCCGGCTTCGAGCTCGGCCAGCTGCTTCAGAAAAATGACCGATTCCTCGCTGCGGTTGCCGTAAATGAGCAGCACGTGGCTGTTGGGCTCGCCGGCCAGCACCGCTTTCAGCATCGACATGAGCGGGGTGATGCCCGAGCCGGCCCCGATGAGCACCAGCGAACGAGCCGCCTTGGGGCTGGGCGCGAGCGTGAAATTGCCCAGCGGCTCCATCACTTCCAGCTGCTGGCCTACCTGCACGGTGTCGAGCAAGTAGTTGCTCACGAGGCCGCCCGGCACGCGCTTCACCGTCACCGACAGGCGCGGCGCATCGGCGGGCGTGCTGCTGAGCGAGTAGGCGCGGCGCTCCTTTTTACCGCTCGGGCCGCAGGGCAGAATCAGGGTGAGGAACTGGCCCGGCCGGCTGGCAATCGGCTGGCGGTCGGGCCGCTCAAGGTGAATGGTAACGGTATCGGCGGTTTCCTGGGTCAGCGCAACTACGGTCAGGGTCTGGTAACTCATGCGGAAAAACGGGTGGAATAACGAGGCGTACGGAATTGCGCAAAACGCGCGAACCGCAGCCGGCAGATTGATATTAACAGGAACGGATGGCCGCCGGTTTCCGGGCCAACTTCGCCCGCAAAGGTAACTTGCCGCTCTCCCTCCGGCAGCCAAATTCGCTGCCGCCCCGTTAAAAGCCGATTCGCTCATTGCCAACCCCTGCCCCTACCTTGTCGCTTCCCGCTCTCCTGCTCCGCCACCAGGCCAGTTTCGGCCCCGTGCTGCCCCTCGACCTCAACCATACCAGCGTCACGCGGCTCGACTTTTCGGCCCGCAACCCCACCGTACTCAACGCCGACCTGCGCAACACAGCCGCCTTCAACCAGCTGGTAGAGGACATGCTGGCCGCCACCGGGGCCAGCACCGGCATTGGCGGCTACCTCGAAAACCGCGTTATTTACCGCCGCAGCGAGCATTTCGGGTCCAGTCTCGCCGAGGAAGCCCGCTCCCTCCACCTGGGCGTGGACGTGTGGGTGCCGGCCGGCACGCCGGTCCTTGCGCCCCTGCCCGCCACTATCCACAGCCTGGCCGACAACGACCAGTTCGGCGACTACGGCCCCACCGTCATCTTACAGCACGAATTAGAAGGCACCGTTTTCTACAGTCTCTACGGCCACCTCAGCCGCGCCGGGTTCCGGCAGCTGCGCCCTGGTCAAACCATCGAAAAAGGCGAAGCATTCGCCACCGTCGGCCCTTTTCCCGAAAATGGCGACTGGCCCCCGCACCTGCACTTCCAGCTGATGGCCGACTTGCAGGGCCGCGTGGGCGACTTCCCCGGGGTGGCCCCGCCCAGCGAGCGGGAGCTGTGGGCAGCCCTCTGCCCCGACCCGAATCTGGTGCTGCGCAGCCGCTGGCTCTAGCGCCCGCTCATTAAAAAATCCTAAATAGCCATTCCGGCTGCTCCTCAAATCCGGCCCAAACGCTCCTTTGCAGTCCAGCTGGGCTCCCCAAATGCAGCAGTCGATGCCCCAGCGATGCCCTGATGCACCCCATCCATTGCGGGCATGGTCCCAACGGCTGCGGCCGGCTCCTTATCCTTTGCAGCCCGCTATAAATCGGTTTTGGCCAACTCCCCAACGGCTGTAGCCGGCCGGAAATCCGTTGCCGTCGGCTCCCCAAGGGCTGCCAGCAGTCGGAAATTCGTTGCCGTCGGCTCCCCAACGGTTGCCAGCAACTGGAAATCCGTTGCCGTCGGCTCCCCAACGGTTGCAGCCGACCGGATTTTTGTTGCTGGACGGTACCGATTAGATGCAATTCCAGTCCCGAATGCTAATCGAACTTGATGGCCACCACCGGCTTGATGCGGGCAATCAGGTACGTCGGAACAAGCACGGCCAGCAGGGAGGCAGCGAAGGTGGCGGCGTTGAGCAGCAGCAGCATCCGGGGGTCCCACGAAATCGGCACGCGGTCCATGTAGTAGTTCTCGGGGTCGAGCGGGATGACGTGGAAGTAGTATTGCACGGCGCAGAAGCCCACGGCAATCACGTTGCCGATGAGCATGCCCCGCACCGTAAGCGAGAGGCCCCGGAAGAAGAACATGCGCCGAATCTGGTTGTCGGTAGCCCCGAGCGCCTTCAGAATCCCAATCATGTTGGTGCGCTCCAGAATCATGATGAAGATGGTAGCCACCATGTTGAAAGTAGCTACGAAGATGATGAGAATCAGGAAAATCACCACGTTGCGGTTCAGCAGCTGGAGCCAGTCGAACAGCTGGGCGTACTGGTCGGTGATTTTATCAATTTTCAGGTCGTAGGGTAGCCGCTCGTAGAAGCTGTCGGCGGTGTGGTCGATGGTGTTAAAATCCTTGAGCACCACCTCCATGCCGCCCACCAGCGAGTCGGCCCAGGCGGGCGAGTTCAGCTGCCGAATCTGGCGAATGTCGCCGATAACATACACCTCATCAAACTCGTCGAGGCCCGTCGAGTAGATGCCGCAAACACGAAACTGCCGGATGCGGGCCGGGTTCTGAATGAAATAAAACAGGGTTTTATCGCCCACGTTGAGGCGCAGCTTGTCGGCTACTTTGCGCGAAATCAGCACGTCGTCGCTGGCCGCCGAGTCGGGAAAGCTGATGAACTTACCGGCCACCAGGTTGGCACGCATGGGCGAAGGGCCGTCGGTTTCGGCAATGCCTTTGAGCACCACGCCCATCACCTCGTCGGGCGTTTTGATGATGGCCGTTTTCACGGCGAAGGGCTGGGTCGACTTTACCTCGGGAAACTCGTGGAGCTGCTTCAGCAGCTGCGTGCTGGCGATGGGGGCAACCTCGAGCGAGTTGTTGGTGTCGTAGCGCGAGATTTGCAGGTGCGCGCCGAACGAGAAAATCTTGTTCTGAATCTCGTTGCGAAACCCTTGCAGAATGGCAAACGACACCACCATCACCGCCAGACCCATGGCAATGCTGATGATGGCTATTTTTGTGACCGATGCGGTAAAGGAGCCGGAATCGGCTCCCCCATCGATTTTCTGCGAAATGTAGCGGGCGACGTTCATTGTTCGAGCGTAAAGCTACGTTTTGAACCGGTACCAGCCACGCTTCGGCGCGCGGCTCGTGGAGCGGTGGTAGTTTGCCCCGACTTTTTAGCTGTTTTTTGCATCCTATGATAGGTTTTTCGGCTCAAATATCGCTGGCGCTGCTGCTGGCGATGCCCGCCTGCGGCACCTCCCGGCCCGCCGCCGGCCCCGTTTCAGCCCCGCCCGCCAGCGTACCTGCGCCTCCTACGCAAACCGCCCCCCCAGCCGTTACCCGCGTGGTGGTGGGTGCCGAGCGCCTCGCCGAGTACCTGCCGCAACTGCGCGGCCAGCGCGTGGGCCTGGTCATCAACCAGACTTCGCGGGTGGGCCAGGCCTACCTGGTCGATACCCTGCGCGCCCTCGGCGTGAACGTGACGGCCATTTTTGCCCCCGAGCATGGCTTCCGGGGCGAGGCGGCCGACGGGGCCACCATTGCCGACGGCCGCGATGCCCGCAGCGGCGTACCCGTGCGCTCGGTGTACGGCAAAACCAAAAAGCCCACCCCCGAAATGCTGACCGACGTGGACGTGCTGGTGTTCGACATTCAGGACGTGGGGGCGCGCTTCTACACCTTCATCAGCACGCTGCACTACGTGATGGAGGCGGCCGCCGAGCTCAACAAAGCCGTGCTGGTGCTCGACCGGCCCAATCCCAACGGCGACCTCGTGGACGGCCCCATCCTGGAGCCGGCCCACCGCAGCTTCGTGGGCCTCGACCCGCTGCCCATTGCCCACGGCCTCACGGTGGGCGAGCTGGCGAAAATGATGAACGGAGAGAAGTGGCTGGCCGGCGGCCGCCAGTGCCGCCTCACGGTGGTGCCCGTGCAAAAGGGCTACACCCACGCCACGGCCTACCACCTGCCCGTGCGCCCCTCGCCCAACCTGCCCACCGACCACGCCGTGGCCCTCTACCCCAGCATTTGCCTGTTCGAGGGCACCGACGTGAGCGTGGGGCGCGGCACTGCTGCGCCGTTTGAGGTAATTGGCAGCTCCGGCCAGCCGGCTTCGCGGCCCTACTCGTTTGTGCCCACGCCCAATGCCGGCTCGCCCACCCCGCCCCTCAAGGGCCAGCGCTGCCACGGCCTCGACCTGGCCGGCATACCCACCCGCGAAAATGGCGGCCTGGTGCTGAAATATCTGCTCGACTTCTACCAGCAAAGCACCGACAAGGCGCATTTCTTTGGCAAGTATTTCGAAGAGCTTTCCGGCACCGACTCCTTGCGCCAGCAGATTGTGGCCGGCCAGAGCGAGGCGGCCATCCGCGCCTCCTGGGAGCCCGGGCTGCGCAAGTTTCGGGCGCTACGGAAGAAGTACCTATTGTATCCGGAGCGGTAACACCGGATGCTGTCTTCCATTTAAAGGCACGTCAGGCTGAGCTTGTCGAAGCATCTCTACCGCGCAACTATTTCAATCGGCCCAACGAAGCGG
>JALYUI010000459.1 GCA_030853845.1 Bacteroidota bacterium
GGTGCGCGGAGACAGCCTGGCCGCCGCCGCCCTGCCCAAGCCCGGCGACGACCCGTTCTACGGCCCCGCCCTGGCGGGTGCCGACACTACCCTGCAACCCCTCGACGTGTACGCCGACGTGCGCCGCTACGCCAACTGGCTGCTGCTGGCCCTGGCCGGCGTGGCCGGCTTCGGCTGGTGGCGGGCCGGCCGGCGGGCGTAGTTTTGTTAATGATTAGTGGTTAACGGTAGGTGGTTAATAGCTGAATGACTTCCTGCTAACTGCTTATAATTAACCACTAATAACTAATCATTAACCACTGATTCATGTCTAACACCTTCGGCTCCCTGTTTCGCATCACCACCTTTGGCGAGTCGCATGGGGCGGGCATCGGCGTAATTATCGACGGCTGCCCGGCCGGCGTGGCCGTGGAGGCCGCCCACATTCAGGCGGCGCTCGACCGGCGGCGGCCCGGCCAGAGCGACCTCACCACCCCGCGCAAGGAAGCCGATACCGTGCACATTCAGTCGGGCCTGTTTGAAGGGCTGACCACGGGTACGCCCATCAGCCTGTTCATTCCCAACGCCGACCAGCGCTCCGACGACTACTCGCACCTTGCCCACGCCTACCGCGCCAGCCACGCCGATTACACCTACGACGTGAAGTACGGCCGCCGCGACTACCGGGGTGGCGGCCGCAGCTCGGCCCGCGAAACCGCCGCCCGCGTGGCCGCCGGGGCCGTGGCCATGCAGTTGCTGACGCATTTCGGGGTTGAAATTGCCGCCTACGTCTCGGCCGTGGGCGAGGTGGAAGTGCCCGTGAGCTACGAGGAGCTAGATTTCAGTCTCATCGACAGCAACCTGGTGCGCTGCCCGCATCCCGAAACGGCAGCGCTGATGGAGGCCCGCATCCGCGAAGCGCAGGCCGCGCACGACACCGTGGGCGGCGTGATTACCGGCGTGGCGCGGCACGTACCGGCCGGCCTGGGCGAGCCGGTGTTCGACAAGCTGCCGGCCGTGCTGGGCCACGCCCTGCTCAGCATCAATGCCGTGAAGGGCTTCGAGTTCGGGTCGGGCTTTGCGGGCACGAAACTGCCCGGCTCGGTGCACAACGACGAATTTTATACCGACGAGGCCGGCACCGTGCGCACCCGCACCAACCACAGCGGCGGCAGCCAGGGCGGCATCAGCAACGGCCAGGACATTTACTTTCGGGTGGCCTTCAAGCCCGTGGCCACGCTGCTCCAGCCCCAGCAAACCATCAACGACCAGGGCGAGGCCATTACGCTGGTGGGCCGGGGCCGCCACGACCCCTGCGTGCTGCCCCGCGCCGTGCCCATCGTGGAAGCCATGACCCAGCTGGTGCTGGCCGATTTGCTGCTGCGCGCGCGGGCCAACCAACTCTAGGCCGGGCCGGGCTGCCCAGGTCGTAGGCGACAATCAAAATAAAATAAAATCGAATGTCTCCTGCTGGAATGCTCTCGGTAGGAGACATTCGATTTTATTTTATTTCGATTGTCGCCTATGCCCTGGGTGGGGTGTTGGGTGTGGGGCAATGCCCAGCGGCCGGGCCATCCGTTGATGCGGCCTCGTCGTTGCTGGCCGGCAGCCGTAGGATATAGCCATAGGCCAGCAGCAGCAGTAGAATGCCCAATGGTCCGAAAATGGGCGATTCCTGGCCGGTCTGGTAGTCGAGCCAGTCCACGTAGCCTTGGCTGGCGGCGTAGGCCAGTATCAGCCCTAGCGTGGCCAGCCGACTGCCGGCATCGCGGAAATCGGCCAGCAGCATTAGGGCCATGATGGCGGCACCCAGCCACCCCATCAGCAGCAGCGACACCCAGGCGTAGAGCCGTAGCGGCCACAGCAGGCGCGGCTGCGGCGGGTAGTGCGGAGGCGTGGCAGGCGCGGCCACTGCCTGGTAGCTGCGCACCACCGCCGCCGGCCGCGCGCCAAAGGCATAGGTGAGGAAATGTCCGCGCACGCCCACCCAGGCCGCGTACACGCTGTCGGAGCTGAAGCCGCGGGGGTAGCGCAGCGTGTTGTAAAGCAGCGGGGCTACCTCGGCGGGCGGCACGTCGGTTTGCAGCAGGTTGGCGCGCAGGGCAGCGTGGTCGGCCAGGTTGAAGCCGTAGCGCAGCGTGGACGCGAAACCGGTGGGGGCCGGCTGCCGCCCCGTGCCAATGGGCCGGAACGTGACCCGGTACTGCTGCCACGACAAACTGCCGTAATACGTGTCGAAGTGACTGGTCGAGCTGGTCAGCCCATCGAAAACCGCCGTGATTACCCACAGGAAAACCATCAGGGACAGCCCCCAGGGCAGTGATTGACGAAGCAGCGACATGGCGAAAACTGATTTAAAGTGGAAAAAGCGCGTGAGGCGGCCCCCTGCCGATAACCGCGCCGGACCTAGCGGCTCAGCACCACGCATTCCACGCGGCGGTTCTGGCGCTTGTGGGCTTCGGTGTCGTTGGCAGCCACGGGCTGGCTGCCCCCGTAGCCGCGGGTGCTGAGCCGGCCGGGCGCAATGCGCTGCCGCACCAGGTAATCGCGCACGGCCACGGCCCGCTGCTCACTCAGCACCTGATTGGGCTTGGGGTCCTGGGCATCGCCGGTGTTATCGGTGTGGCCATCGAGGCGCAGCTGCAGGCCGGGGTGCTCAGTGAGCGTCTGGGCCAGGCGGTTGAGCTCGGGGAACGAGGCGGGTAGCAGCTCGGGCTTGCCCCGCACGAAAAACAGGTTGTTGAGCGTAATTTTTTCTTCGGCGGCGACCGGCACTGGCACTGCTACTGATTTGAGCTGGCCGGGCAAGGCAGCCGGCAGCGGGGCAGTTTTTAGGGCCACCCGAGCGCTGGCCAGCGCGGCCGTGGGTTCGGTGAGGGGCAGCAGGTACAGGTCGCGGCTTACTTCACCGTAGCGGGTAGTGTCGGTCAGGTCGAGGTTATCGGAGGCGGCCAGATAGCCCGTGGCTTCGGCCCGGAAGCCGTATTGCCGGCCGGCGGGCAGCGCTATTTCGTAGGTGCCGGCCCCACCCAGGCGCAGGCGGCCGGCCTCCTGGCCGGTGGGCAGCTGCTCGTAGCGCAGCTCGGCGTTGGCCACGGGCGCGTTGGTGCGGGCATCGAGCACCCGGCCGCGCACCAGCAGCGTGGGTGCAGGCCGCAGGGCCTTGGGCAGCAACAGGCGGTAGATGTCGCTGTCGTAGGCCCCGGTGCCCGGTTCCTGCGAGGTCAGGTAGGCGTATTCGCCGGAGGCCGGCAGCGAGAAATAGCTTTCGTGGCGCGGCGTGTTCACGCCCGGCCCCAGGTTCAGGGGCTCGCTCCACTTCGTCCAGGAATCGTCGAGGCGGGTGCTCACGAAAATATCCGCGCTGCCGTAGCCGGGGTGCCCGTCCGAGCTGAAGTAGAGCGTTTTGCCATCGGGGGCCAGAAACGGGGCCTGCTCACTGCCGGAGGTGTTGATGGTGGCCCCCAGCGGCCGCAGCGGGGGCCAGCTGCCGTCGGGCCGCCGCAGGCTCACGTACAGGTCGTCGTTGCCGAGGCTCCTTTTGGTGTCGGCCGACACCAGCGCCACCGTGCCGCTGGCATCGATGAAGCGATACATGGCTTCGCCATCGCCGGGCAGGTTCAGCTCCTTCGTAAAAACCTGGGGTACCGACCACGCGCCATTGGCCTGCCGGGTACTTTGCGATACGCCATCGCCATCGGTTCGGCGGCCGGCGGCGTCATACTGGCCGGTGACGAGCAGAGTCTGGCCATCGGGCGCGGTGTGAATGATGACATTATTGCCGGACGAGTTGATTGGGTCGCCCAAGTTGCGGGCCGCGCCCCACTGCCCGGCGGCGTCGCGCTCGGCCACGAAAACATCCTGGTTGCTCTCGCTGGGCGAGCCCGGATTACCCATCGAGCGCACGAAATACAGCCAGCGCCCGTCGGCCGAAATGCGCGGCACCAGCTCCTCGCGCAGCGTGCTGATGCTGCCCGCCAGCCGCTCGCGGCGCAGGCTGCGGGGTACGCCGGGGGCCAGCCGAATGCGCGAATAGTGCCGCAGCAGCAGCTGGCTGAACCAGGCTTCGGCCCGCGGCCCTTCCAGGTACAGCCCGATGTCGTGGCTCGGGCCGGGCCAGTCTTCGGCGGCCTGCTCCTTGCCCACGGCCTGGTTGTCGACGTAAAAGCGCACGCGGTGGCCCTCCCGGCTCACGCGCAGGGTATGCGCAGCGGCCGCGTCGAAGCCCGCCGGCAGCGCGGCCGTGAACAGGTCTTTCCATTTGTCGTGGTGCAGCCGCATCAGCGTGAGCTGCGGCGTGGCGCCGTTCGTTTCCAGCCGGAGTATTTGCAGGTCGTCGGGCAGCCGGCTACCCTGGCCCGCTTGGTAGCCCCATAGCAGGCCGGCGCGGCCCCGCATACGCAAGGTCAGTTCCAGTGAGTAGTCCTGTGCATCATTAAGCGTAAAAATCCTGGTTTCGATGGTGTTGCCGCCTTCATCGCCGCCCAGGTAGCGCATGTGGTAGCCTTCGTCGGTGCGCTCGCACAGGCGCTTATCAGTTTGTTCGACGGGCCAGTTGCCCCCGGTTGCCCGAAACGTTTCCCGCAGCAGCGTATCGGGTGGCAGCTGCTGGGCGGCGGCTGGGGCCAGCAGCAGGCCCAACAAGGCGGCTACCAGCGGCAGGGTTCGGAATAGGGGCAGCAAAGCACGCATAGCGAAGGCTTGAGGCATTTTTCGAGTATTACTGAAAGTTGTGGCAACCGCCGGGGCTCAATTGGTCGAAGCCGGCCGGCGCAGCTGGTACCCATAGGCCCCCAGCAGCAAAACAATGACCAGCGGCCCGAAAGTGGGCCATTCTCCGCCGGTCTGGTAGTTGAGCCAGTCCACGTAGCCCCGGCTGGCGGCGAAGGCCAGTATCAGCGCCAGCGTGGCCAGCCGGCTGCCGGCATCGCGGAAGTTGGGCAGCAGAATCAGGGCCGCGCCGGCGGCACCCAGCCACCCCATCAGCAGCAGCGACACCCAGGCGTAGAGCCGCAGCGGCCACAGCAGGCGCGGCTGCGGCGGGTAGTGCGGCGGCGTGGCGGGGGCAGCCCAGGCCCGGTAGCTGCGCACCACCGCCGCCGGCCGCGCCCCGAAGGGAAAGGTGAGAAAATGCCCGCGAACGCTCACCCAGGCCCCATACACGCTGTCGGGGCTGAAGCCGCGGGGGTAGCGTAGCGTGTCGTAGAGCAGCGGCGCTATATCGGCGGGCGGCGCGTCGGTTTGCAGCAGGTCGGCGTGCAGGGCCACGCAGTGAGTCAGGTAGAAGCCGTAGCGCAGCTTCGGCGCGAAGCCGGTGGGGGCCGGCTGCCGCCCCGTGCCAATGGGCCGGAACGTGACCCGGTACTGCTGCCACGCCAGGCTGCCGTAATACATGTCGTAGTGGTCGGCGGAGCTGGCCAGCCCAAACCCGTCGACTAAAGCAGTGGTCAGCCAGGTGAAAACCATCAGGGCGAGCCCCCAAGGCAATGTTTTACGAAGCAGCGACATGGCGGAGCAAGAATAAGAAGTAGTATGCTGAGAAAATAGCCAGGGAGCCGCTGCTGCGCCCGGTTAGCGTTTTACAATCACGAATTCGACGCGGCGGTTTTGCGCCTTGTGGGCCTCGGTGTCGTTGGGAGCCACGGGCCGGCTCCCCCCGTAGCCTTTGGTGCTGAGGCGACTTTCGACCACACCGTGCCTGGCCAGGTAGGCCCTGACGGCGGCCACGCGCTGTTCGCTCAGCACTTGGTTTGGCCGGGGGTCTTTGGCGTCGCCGGTGTTGTCGGTGTGGCCGTCGAGGCGAATTTGCAGGCCGGGATTCTCGGTCAGCGTCTGGGCCAGGCGGTTGAGCTCGGGAAAGGAGCCAGCCAGCAGCACGGGCTTGCCGCGCACAAAAAACACGTTGTGGAGCGTGACCTTCTCTTCGACCGCGGCGGGGATGGCTACGGTCGCTAAGGTCTTTCCCATCGCCGGGGGAGTTTGGGGGGCTTCCGTTTGCAGCGGCACGGCGGCCGGGGCCAGCGCAGCTACTGCTGCTGTCACGGGCATCAGATACAGGTCGCGGACAACTTCGCCGAAGGCCTGGGTCTGCGCCAGGTCCAGGTTGTCGGAGGCGGCGAAGTAGCCCTCCGCCTCGGCCTGGAAGCCATATTGAGTACCAGCCGGCAGCGCAATTTCATAAGCACCATTTGCCGAACCAGTTACCGCGCCAGCCTTCTGGCCATCGGGCAGCTGCTCGTAGCGGATATGGACGGCGGGCAGGGGCAAATTGGTACGGGCATCGAGCACCCGGCCCCGCACCAGCACCGTGGCCGTGGGCCGCAGGGCTTGGGGCAGCACCAGCCGGTAGATGTCGCCCCCTTTGCCGTCCTCACTGCTGACCAGATACGCATACTCCCCGGCGGCCGTAGTCGAGAAATACATGTCGTTCTGCCCCGAGTTGACGGCCGGCCCCAGGTTGAGTGGCTCACTCCAGCGAGTCCAGCTTTCGTCGAGGCGGCGGGTCATAAAGACGTCGTAGCCGCCGTAGCCGGGATGGGTATCGGAGGAAAAATAGAGCGTACGGCCGTCGGGAGCCAGAAAGGGAGTGGTTTCGTTACCAATCGTATTAACCGGGGCCGGCAGGGCCTGCGAAGCCGACCAGCTACCGTCGGCCAGCCGCCGGCGCAGGTAGAGGTCGGTGTTATTCAGGTTGGTGGGCAGTACGGCGGAGTGAATCAGCACCGTGCCGCTGGCATCGAGGCAGGCGGTGAAGTTCCGTACGCCGAATACGGGCTGCTGGGGGTTTTTAAGCGTCATGGGCTGCGGCAAGGTCCAGGTGCCGTCGGCCTGCCGGTGGGTAAAGGAGTCGCCCGGTCCGTTGGGCTGGCCATCGGCAGTGTAAAGCCCGGCCACGAGCAGCTCCTGGCCGTCGGGCGAAACGTAGGAAGGGTAGTTGGAAACGTTGTTGTTGATGGGGTAGCCCAGCGCCTGCACGTTGCCCCAGCGGCCATCGGTCCCGCGCTCCGCCACGTACATGTCGGTGTTATATAGTACCCCGTTATCGATGGCTTTATCGTCGCCCATAATCCGGGAGAAATACAGGTAGCGGCCATCCGCCGATACCAGCGGCGACGTTTCCACGCGCTCCGTATTCAGGCCAGGCGTGGTCAGCTGCTCGCGCCGTAGGCCGGCCGGGATGCCCGGGGCCAGGTTGATGTGGTAGTAGTGCCAGGCACGCAAGCGGCGAATAGTAACTTCGCTGCCCGCATTCTGCACGGTAAAACCCAGGTTATCGCCGGCCGGCGGAGTCCAGGGCTGGTGCCATACCCGGGTACCGTCGAGCCAGTAGTCTACCGCGTCGCCCACGCGGGCAACGCGCAACGTGTGCCAGTCGGCGGGCGCACCGGAGCCCGGCAGCGCGCCGCCGCTGAACTTCGCCCATTGGCCCCCGGCCCGTAGCCGCCAGATGTCAAACCCCGGGGTTTCGCCCGTAGTGGGCAGCAGCAGTTGGAACAGGTCAAACGCGTTGCCAGCCGGCAATACCTCGCCACCCCAATAGAGGCCGATGGAGCCTTGGCCGCGCAGCTCGGCCTCAATCACGAAATCCTGCTGTATGTTCAGCTGCGGCCCCGGCAAGTTGGCGGGCTGATTGACTAGCGAAGGCTGCGGCGCCGTATAGCGCATGACGTAGCCAGCCGGCGTAATCTCGTACTTGGCCGAAGCGGTGGAGCCGGTAAAGTAATGGCCCGCCGCCACATGCTGAAAATCTTCGTCGCCGAGCAAATCGGGCGGCAGGGCGGCCGGTTGAGCCCAGCTGGTTTGGCCCCAGGCCAGCAGGCCCAGCAAGCGCAGGAGCTGGCAGATGCGGGAAACGACGGAAGTAGTGACCGGATACATGGGTGGAAGGTGCTATAAATAACCGGACGCCTTTTTCAGCGGCTGGCAATCACGAATTCGACCCGGCGGTTGCGGGCCTTAGCAGGTTTGGTATCGGTGGGAGCCACGGGCCGGCGGCGCCCGCCGCCCGCGTGCTGAAGCGGCCGCTGGCAATGCCGTGCTTCGCCAAACAGGCCCTAACGGTGGCCAACCGCTGCAAAAGCGTCGGTTCTTCACCCCGGCAAGGTAGCGCCGGCTTATGCCGGCCCGCAATCCGTGCCAGCGCGTATTTTTTGGTCAACTTTCCCGCAATCAATGTAGCTACATTTGCAACCTCCGCTCCCCCGTTGCGGTTGTACCTTTGCCCCGGGAAAAAGCCGCTGTACGCCAGCCGCCGGTCCCTCATCACCAGCACCTAACCACTAGCCATATGTCCGCCGTTTCCATTTACGCCGAAGCCTCGCCCAACCCCGAGAGCATGAAGTTCGTCCTCAACCAGAACCTGCTGGCTGATGGCGTGAGCGTCGATTACCCCACCCTAGAAGCCGCCGCCAACTCGCCGGTGGCGCAGGAGCTGTTCGGCTTCGACTACGTGGGCCGCGTCTTCATCGCCCAGAACTTCGTCACCGTCACCAAAACCCAGCCCGAACTGCCCTGGACGCAGATTATCCCCGAGCTGCGCCAGTTCCTGAAAAGCTACGTGGAGGCCGGTGGCCCCCTGTTCACCGTCGACCCCGCCGCCGAGCAGAAAGCCGCCCAGGCTGCCACCGCCGGCGACCCCACTCAGGCCGAAGGTCAGATTGCCCAGAAAGTCATCGACCTGCTCGACAACTACGTGCGCCCCGCCGTGGAGCAGGACGGCGGCAACATCACCTTCAAAAGCTACCACGAAGGCATCGTGACCGTGAACCTGCAAGGTTCGTGCTCCGGCTGCCCTTCGGCCACTGTCACCCTGAAATCGGGCATCGAGAACCTGCTCAAGCGCATGGTGCCCGAAGTGCAAAGCGTGGTCGCCGAAGGCATCACGGTGTAGGGAATTAAAAATGAAGAATTAAAAATGCCCGCCTGATTCGTCAGGCGGGCATTTTTAATTCTTCATTTTTAATTTTTAATTTATTTCAGCTGCGACTTCACTGTGAAATTCCGGGCCACGGTGAAGCCGAAATAGATGTCGCCTTTGAGGAAATTGCCGGTCGTCTGGGGCACGAAGAACTTCTCCGTCATGCCTTTGGCGTTGGTGAAGTGCAGCTGAAACACGTGCCCGCCGGTTTCAATGTCGAAGCCCAGGCCCAGGGCGTTGTGGAAGTTGTCGGCCACGTAGCCGGGCAGCACATAAAAATAGTCGGCCGTGAGGGCAATGCGTTTGGTCAGCTTCTGGCGTAGGCCCGCGCCCAGCGCGTACACGTCGTTCTGCTGGCCAGCCAGCGCCACGTAGTTGCGGTGAATGAGCGTGGGCATGAGCTGCGCCGAAAAGCCGGGGCCAAACTTGCGGGCAATTAGCACCTGGTAGGCATAGTCGACCCGCGAAGCCGTGCTGCGGTCGGCCCCACCCGCACCGGTATTGAACCGGAGCGTGGTGATGGCCGATGAGGCCAGCAGCGTAACCGATACTGGCATAGGATGCGCGCCCGTGGTTTGCTGCAAGGCCTTGTATTTCACGAATCCATCGAACGTCTTGTCGATGTTGGTGCGGCCCACACCCACCGCCAGCCGGTTCGTCAGGCCGTACTCGAAGCTCAGGCGCAGCACGGCCTGGTCGAGCCCGAAAAACTCGTATGCCCCGCTGTTAAGCGTGCCGAAGCGGTGCTGAATAAGGAAAGCCAACGTGCCCGCCCCTGGCGTTTCGACCGACTGCGCATTGATGATGTGCGTGCCCTTGAACGTGGCCGTCACCACCTCGCGGCGGGTCGAATCGGTGGTTTGTTTTTCGAGTTCGCCCAGCAAATCGGTCTGGGCGTGGGCGGCGGGGGCCAGCGCCAGCAGCAGGCCGGCCATGAGCAGCGGTGCGCGTAAACGGTGCAGCATAAATGTATCGGAATAAAAAGCGGGATGGATTGAAAATCAGCGGCCAGCGGCCGGGACGGTGGCTGCGGCTGTCGCCACCGGGGCGGCCGTCAGGTCGACGTGCACACTGATGATTTTGGCGATGTTGTTGCGCACCAGCAGCGGAATCTCAATGTTGTAGTCGGCCGAGGCCACCGGAAACGTGGCCTGCGCCAGCAGCTGCCCGCCGCGCAGCTCCACGGTGGCCGGCACCCGAATGCGGTGCGTCACGCCGTGCAGGGTCAGGTCGCCCTCCACCTGCGCCGGGTGCGGGCCGGCCGCGCCCAGCAGGCTGGGGTCGAAGTCGGCAAAACGGCCTGCGAAAGTGGCCTTCGGGTATTTGTCCGACTCCAGGTAGTTCTCGTTGAAGTGTTCCTGCATGAGGGTGCGCTTGAACACGAAGGCTTTGATGGGCACACTGAAAGCCACCTGCCCGGTACCCAAATCGAGCACGGCCGCCATCTGCTGGTTGCGGGCCTCAATGTCTTCAATCGGACTCGCCGAAAAGAAGGTAATGAGGCCGGTTTTGGTGAAGTACCGGCCCTGGGCGCAGGCCGGGGGGCTACCGCGCAGCAATAGCAGGAATAAGAAAACAAGCAGTTTTTTCATAGCGCGGGGGCAGATGGACTAGTTATTAGGCTTGTTGTTGGCAATCCAGGCTTCGATGCGCCGGATGTCGCAGTCGGAGAGTTTATCGCGTCCCTGGGGCATGGGGTCGAAGCTGACATCGTGGCGGATGCTGCCCAGCAGGCCAATGCTCGGGTAGCTGTTGATGGCGGCATAGGTGCCGAAATCGTTGCCGCCACCTTTCACGGCAGCCACACTACTGCCGTGGCACTCGCGGCAGTGGGCATCGAAAATCGGGGAGATGACCCCGGAGTAGGTCACGTTCTCGTGGGCCACGTCACAGTCCGGGGCAGGGTCGCCGTGCGAATAGGTGCAGCCGCCCGCCAGCGCCAGCAGGGCCGTTGCCGTGCCCAGCCCTACCACTCGTAACCAATTCCGGAAGCAAGAAAACAGCTGCATAATTCGTACGGATTTTCAGAAATTTTTCAACCAAAATTATTTGCTGGTACGCCGCTGCACCACCTGGCAACCCGGCAACCCGTAGCTCAGAAGCCGTATTTCACGCCCAGATACACGCCGGCACTAAGCAGCTTCACCTTGCCCAGGCCTACGCCGGCCAGCGGCACCTTCACGTAGGGCTCGGCCAGCAGGCTCCAGCGCGTACCCAGCCCCCACTCGGCCCCAGCCGCCAGATTCAGAATGCTGAGGAAGTGCCGGTTCTGGTTCACGGCGCTGTTGGCCCAGGTATGGGCACCCGAGGCATCGGTCCAGTCGTAGTTGTAGCTTTCGCGCTGCATGAAAAACGACGACAGGCCCACCGTGCTCACCAGCCGGTAACCGGGCCGCACCAGTAGGTCGTAGCGCAGGTTCAGCGGCACGTCGAGCACGGTGCAGGCCCCGTTTACATCGCTGAAATTGCGGCTGTACACGCGGCCCGCGTAGTCTCCCCAGTCGTAATCTTCGCGGCGGGCCACGTACTGCTTGGTCGAGCGCAGCAGGCCGGTACTCAGCCGCAGGCGGTTGCCGAGGCGCACGTCCACAGTCAGGCCAACATTGAGCCTGGGGGCTTCCACGCCCATAAACCGCACGGTCGTTACATCGGGGGCGGCCACCAGGCCCACGTACAACCGGGGCTGGCGTTGCAGGCGCGGCAGGTCGGCAGCAGGCTCCTCGGCCACCAGGCCCAGCCGGGCCGGCAGTGCCGCCGCCGCCGGCACGGCCAGCGTCGCCACCCCGGCCGGTAGCGCATTCAGGTTGTCCGAAACGCTTGCCATTGCGGCGGCCGCAGGCAGTGGCCCACCCGGAGCGTGCGAGGCTGCTGCCGCAACCGCAGCCTCGCTGGCCTTGCCCGTGAGCAGAGCCACTTCAGTTGCCGCGCTACCTGCCGCAGGCCGGAGGGTGGGGCGGCCCGCTACCGGCGAGGTGAGTGCCTGCCGCCGGGCAGCAGCAGCTGAAGACGCCAAAGAGGTGGCCGCAACCGGAGCCGCGCCCGCTGGCCGGGCCAAAGCCCCCGGCGCATCAGCCATAGCCAGCCGGCCGGCAGTTTCCGAGCGCCCGGCCAGCGCCGCCCCGGCAGCATTGCGCGAGGAATAGCCCGGTGACCGGCCCAGTTGCCGGGCCGTTGAGGCCAGCAGCCGCGCACTCACCCGGGCGACGGTTGGGGTACTTACTGTCGCCGCACCAGCATTCGGGGTGCCCGCAGCCACGGGCCGCCCGGGTTCGGTAAGCGTCGTTGCTTGATTGGTTGCCAGGGGTTCAGGCAGTGCTTTTGCAAGGGGCCGGGGCCGGTTGAAAGTAGCCGCAGCGGCTGATGCTTTGAGTACATCCTCCGTTGCAGCAGTGGCTGAAGCTCCCGCAGCCAATGCACCCGCAGGAGCTGCGGTCACCTTTTGGCCCGGGGCCGCAGTGGTAGTGGGGGCAACGGCCAGCGTCGGCGCAGCCGGGGCTCCGGCCGGCCACAGGTGCCAGCCCAGCGCTACCAGTAGCACTGCGGCCACTTCAGCCGCGAAGAACTGCCATAGCCGGCGGCGCACGGCCCGCGCAATCACGGCCTCATCCAACTGCGACTCCAGCTTCAGCCAGGCATCGAGCGGGAAGGGCGTGGGCTCGGGCTCGGCGGGGTCGAGGCGGCGGAATGCATTATCAATATCGTTATCAGACCACATAGCGCATTTTTTCTAGCATCGTACACTGGGCCAGCATGGTGCGCATGTGCGCCCGGGCCTTAAATAGATTCGATTTGGATGTACCTTCGGAGATGTGCAGCTGCGCGGCAATCTCTTCGTGGCTGAAGCCGTCAATCACGCTCAGGTTGAAAACCGTGCGGTAGGCCGGGGGCAGGCGCTGCACCAGGGCCAGCAGCTCGTCGTAGCTCAGCGTGTCGAGTGGGGTGGCCTCGTGGGCCGCCTGGTTCAGGGTCACGTCGTCGAGCTCCTGCTGGTGCTGGTGGCGCTCGTTGGCCCGGTAGTGGTCGATGGCCGTGTGCACCATGATGCGCTTGAGCCAGGCCCGGAATGAGCCCGGCAAATCATCCGGGTGCCGCTGGGTATCGAAGCGGCCTACATCCCGGAACACCTTCAAAAAGCCGTCGTTGGCCGCTTCCATCGCCTGGTCGCGGTCGCGGGCGTAGCGCTGGCACACGCTCAAGGCGAAGCCGTGAAACTGCCCGTAGAGCCGCCGCTGCGCTACCCGCTCCTGCCGGCAGCAGGCGGCCAGCAGCTCGGCAAACCGATTTGGCGCAGAATCAGGTGGGGAAAGGTGCATCATCGCAGAAAAGGCAAGGGCAAACGCAACCGAACCGCGTTTGCCTACCACTCGGAAGATACCACCAAAAGGGTTGCCTCAATCACGGATTCGCCGGATTTGTCTGAACCGCAGATTAAACGGATTTGACGGATTGAGCTGATTCGGCCGCCATTGCTACCCCACCCGAATTAAGTATTCCCCCTTTTACCAACAAAAAAAGGCCACTGCTTCAGCAGTGGCCTTTTCACAAGAACGAACTCTTTCGAATCATCTCAATCCGTCAAATCCGTTTAATCTGCGGTTCAGACAGTCGTCGTGCTCAGCTTGGGTGCGTCACCGGGCAGCCCCGATACGTCCTCGCCGGCGGCGAGGCGCTCGCGCTCCTCTTTGCGGCCGTAGGTGTCGAGGATAATCGGGGTAGCGATGAACAGCGACGAGTACGTGCCGAAAATCACGCCGATAATCATCGCGAACGAGAACGAGCGCAGGGTTTCGCCACCAAAGATGTACATCACCAGCACTACCAGGAATACGGTGGTGAACGTAATCATCGTCCGCGAGAAGGTCGAGTTCAGGGCCGGGTTCACCACCTGGGCGAAGGTCAGCTTGGGGTTTTCGCGCAGGTACTCGCGGATTCGGTCGTAGATAACCACCGTATCGTTCATCGAGAAGCCGATAACCGTGAGCACGGCAGCCACGAAAATCTGGTCCATCTCGTAGTTGGCCCCGAACAGGCGGGCAATCGGGAAGGCCGCGATAACCAGCAGCGCATCGTGGAACAAGGCGATAACGGCAGCCATTGAGTACTGCCACTTCTCGAAGCGGAACAGCACGTAGATGAAGATACCCAGCAACGTGAGGCCCAGCGACAGCACCGAAGTGCGCTTGATGTCGTCGGCAATGGTCGCGCCTACTTTCGAGGTCGACTTGATGGTCGGCGCATCGGCGCTGTAGCGTTGCAGGCCCTGGTTGAGGGCGGTTTCTACCTGCTTATCGGCCGTGGAGCTTTCGTCTTCGGCCAGGTAGCTGGTGGTGATACGCAGACGGTCGGCGGAACCGTACTGCTTCACTTCGAGGCCCGCGCCTTTGAATGCGGGCTCCAGCGCGGTACGCACATCCGAGGCCACCATGCCTTTGTTGAAGTCGACCACGTAGGCGCGGCCGCCCTTGAAGTCGACGCCCAGATTGGGGCCGCCCTGCACGTACATCAGCACGAAGCCTATCACGATGAAGACGGCTGAGAAGGTGTAGGCAATCTTGCGCTTGCCTACGATGTCGAAGTTCAGGTTCTTGAACAGGTTGCGCGAGATGGCCGTGTTGAAGGTCATCGGGTGGTTCTCGTTGCCCTTCACCATCCACTCGATGATGAGGCGCGACACGTACACCGCCGACAGGAACGAGGTGAGCACGCCAATACCGAGCGTGATGGCGAAGTTCTGCACCGGGCCAGTACCGAAGAAGCCCAGAATTACGGCGATGAGCATGGTAGTCACGTTCGAGTCGAAGATGGCCGAGAAGGCGCGCGAGTAGCCCGCGTTGATGGCATCGGGCAGGCTGTGCCCGTGGCTGAGCTCTTCCC
Organism: Bacteroidota bacterium; assembly: GCA_030853845.1. GTDB lineage: Bacteria > Bacteroidota > Bacteroidia > Cytophagales > Hymenobacteraceae > Hymenobacter. The sequence continues at coordinate 14,771 of JALYUI010000459.1, forward strand.
GAATTCGCTCGAAAATCAGCACGTTGGCATCAACCGACGAGCCGATAACCAGAATCAGACCGGCGATGCCAGGCAGGGTGAGGGCGGTACCGAACTGCGCCAGCACGCCCATAATCAGGAACATGTTGAAGAGCAGGGCGATGTCGGCCACAACACCGGCGCGGCCGTAGTAGGCGGCCATGAAAATCATGATGATAATCAGACCAGCCAGCGACGAGTACAGGCCCTGGTTGATGGCTTCCTTGCCGAGCGAAGGGCCTACCACGGCTTCTTCCACGATGCGCGTGGGGGCCGGCAGCTTACCGGCCTTCAGCTGGTTGGCCAAATCCTGGGTGTCTTCAATCTGGAAGCTGCCCGTGATGCTGGTGTTGCCACCCGTTATTTCGCTCTGCACTACCGGAGCCGAGCACACGTAGTCGTCGAGCACCATGGCCACCTGCTTGCCAATGTTGGCACCAGTCATTTTGGCCCACTTGCGCGAGCCGGCGGGGCTCATGCTCATCGTTACTTCGGGCTGGCCGTTCTGTCCAATATCCGAGCGCGCGTCGCTGATAACCTCGCCGCTGAGGGGAGGCACGCCGTCGCGGGTTTTGCGCACGGGCACCAGTTCCAGGTACTCCTGCTTGTCGATGGTAGTCGGCTTCAGGTTCCAGAGCAGAGCCAGGGTGGGGGGCAGAATGGCTTTGGCTTCGGGCGAGCGCAGAATGGTGTTCATGCGGGACGTATCGCGCAGGTTCACGCCCAGGCGGCCGGGCATGGTGAAGAGCTTGGCGAGTACGCCGCCGGTGTTGGCGGTGGCCGCCGAGTCGGCCGCACCTTTGCCCAGACCGGCTTTTTTAGCCAGCTGCGCCGCCAGCGAAGTAGTATCGCCGGCCGTAGCGGCGGTGGCCGTGGTGTCGGCCATGTTCAGAGTAGCGGCGGCAGGAGCGGCTTTGGCGGCGGCCTGCTTGGCCTGTAGCTGCTTGTCGAGGGCTACCAGGTAGGGGCCGATTTCGTTCTGGTTCCACACTTCCCAGAACTCCAGCTTGGCCTGGCCTTGCAGCAGCTTGCGCACGCGGTCGGGGTTATCCACGCCGGGCAGCTCAATCTGGAGGCGGCCGGTGCCCTTCACGCGCTGAATGCTGGGCTGGTTCACACCGAACTTATCGACGCGGGTACGCAGGATGTTGAAGGAGCGGTCGATGGCTTCTTCCACTTCCTTATCGATGGAGCTAATCACCTTCTCGTTGCTTGAGTTGATGGTGATGTTACGGCTCTTGTTGGTGGTATTGGCGAAGATGCGGGCCAGCGGCTGGCCGTTCGACTCGCGCTGGTACGCCTGGGCAAACAGCGCCGTGAAGGGCGTACCCGAATTAGTCTTCTGGGCTTCCTGGGCATCGGCCAGGGCCTTGTTGAAGGCCACGTCCTTGCTGTTGCCGCTCATGGCGCGCACAATTTCTACCGGCGAAACCTCCAGCGTTACGTGCATGCCGCCTTTCAGGTCGAGGCCGAGGCCGAGCTCGCTCTGGCGCACCTCGCGGTAAGTGAAGGGGCCAAATACCGGCGCGCGCCACACCGAGTCGAGGTAGTGCTGGCGCTGGCCTTCGTTCAGTTTGCCATCGTGGGTGGCGTAGGCCACGGCCTTCTGCTGCACCCCGCGCGAAACGTAGGTGAAGAACAGAAAGTAGGCGCACAACGCCGTCACAACGAGGGTGAGGGCAATGATTAATCCTTTGTTACGCATCTTTTGAAATTATGAATTCTGAATTATGAGTTATGAATTGGGGCAAAAGGAAATGAAGAATCAGCCTTATGAATCAGCCGTAGCCAACTCATAATTCATAATTCTCAATTCATAATTAAAAACTAGGGGGCCTGCGGCGATAGCGTCACGGCCAGCAGCCGCGCCCGGAACACCTCTCCCGCCCGGATGCCCGCCCGCAGGCGCGGTACGGCCAGGGCCTGCCGTAGCGTGGGCAGCCACAGACCGGGCACGGCGGCCGGCAGCCAGGCCAGCAGCGCCGGGGCCACAAAATGATGCCCCGAAGCCGTAGCTTCGAACTGCACCTTCTGCTTCACCACGGTCACGCGGGCGGGCAAAGCCAGCCGCGTCGTGCCCTTTTCCACGGGGCGCAGCACGCTCACGGCACGCTGGTTCAGGCCCAGTACCAGCAGCACCGTGGCGGCGAGCAGGGTAAAGCGTAGCGAGAACCAAAAACGAGTAAACAGAGCCGACATGGGGAAGTAGCAGTCCGCAAAGATACCGTTTTACCGTAAACCGGGGCAAGCTGCTTCCGCAATGCCCCGGTTTCGGGCCAGAATTGGTCTAATCGCCTGTCAGGCCGAACGCAGTAAAGCATCCAATTCCCGCCGAACGAGTCGTTCCAGCGTGATTGGATGCTTCATTGCGTTCAACCTGACAGGCGGTTGCGGCACACATCATTGCCTCTCAGCCCACGGCTAAATACCGGATGGCTACTACGCCGCCGGTGCGTCCTCGTTCACCAGCTTGACGGCGGCCGAGTTGATGCACAGGCGCAGGCCACTGGGGGCGGGGCCATCGGGGAAAACGTGGCCCTGGTGAGCGTCGCACACGTTGCAGAGTGCTTCCACGCGGGTCATGCCGTAGCTGGTGTCCTTATGGTAGCGAATGGCGCTTTCGTCGACGGGCTGGGTGAAGCTGGGCCAGCCAGTGCCGCTTTCGAATTTGGTGCGCGAGTCGTAGAGCGGGGTGCCACAGCACACGCAGGCGTAGAGGCCGGCCTCGTGGGCCTCACAATACTCGCCGGTGAAGGCGCGCTCGGTGCCGTGCTCACGGGTAACGTGGAACTGCTCGGGCGTGAGCAGAGCACGCCATTCGGCGGGCGTTTTCTCGACGCGGCGCGGGGATGGGAGGGGGTGGTTGGCGAGGCGGATAACGTCGTTCCAGGTTTGCATGGGGCAGGATAAGCTTGTGAAGAAAACCGATTAGGTAAACGCAGTTGAGGCCGACAGGTTTGCCGGTTCCCACCGGCAGACGGCCGTCGGCATCTTTCCTTACTCAAGTCCGGGGTCGCTGCTCCGCCGGCTAACATTTCTGATTTGAGTACCAATCCGGCGGGGCGGCTTATGCGGCAACAGCTACCCGCTACTGCACAAGTCCTTATCAATTCGTAGCAGCGGACTAAGCAGCGGGCCAGCCTGCTGCTGCGAATTGCAGAATACCCGGCGGCAAAAGCGCCTGTTGTTTTGAGACAACGAATCGGCTACTTAAAAGTAGAATTATTCCACCCGGCCCACCGGGCAAAAAAAAACCCGCGCCAAAGGTGCGGGTCTTTCTGAGCTATGAAAACAAACTTAGCTGTC
>JALYUI010000484.1 GCA_030853845.1 Bacteroidota bacterium
GTTTAAACCTGGCAAAATGCCCCGTCACCAGATTATCAGTGCTTTTCGGGTAGTTAGTTGCGTGAGGGGAAATAGCCGGTGGTGGCAATGCAGTAGTTCAGGGCCATCAGCGGCTGGCGGTTTTCGTGGGGCTGGCTGCCTCCGGCATTGGCTGCGGTACCCGTTACCGAGGCCGCCGCCAGGTTGGCATTGGGCGCGCCGGTGCTGAAGGGGGTGCCGCCGTCGTCGGGCAGAGCCGGGTAGGCGTTAATCGGGCTGTTGGTGTCGGGGCCCGAAGCCCCTTGCAGGGTGCCCGTCACGGTATGGGTATGGGGGGGTATCTGCGTCGGTTGCAGCGTCACCGATTCCGTGCCGCTTACTTGCCCCCAACTGATGTTAGACAGTCCGGCCCCCTGTCCCACGCCGAGAATCGCGCGGCCGCGCAGGTCGGGCAGGGCGAAGGTTTGGACGCCGTTGCCGCCGTAGGTAGTACCCAGCAGCGAAAACAGCGCCTGGTTTTGGTTGATGGGAAGCAACTGGCCCTGGCAGGCCAGCCAGCCCCGGGGGATGAGCCCAAAGCCCATCAAGCGAATTTCACCAATGAAAGCGTCCATAGTATTTAAGGGGTAAGGGACTAGTTGGAGGAAGGATAAATGCCCTCGGTGGCAATGATGTAGTTGGTGGCCAGCAGCGGCTGGATGTTAGAGTGCGCCTGGCTGGCTCCGGCCGCGCTTACCTGCCCGCCGGTGAAGGCCCCGTTGGCCAGATGGCCGGTGCCGCTGCTGGGGGCGTAAATACTGCCGCCGCCATCGCCTAAGTAGGCCCCGGCCGGATTATCCTGAGTGGGAGTGCCCGTATGGGCTTTGGGGGCCGCCTGCACCTGGTGCGAGTGGGTGGGCAGCTGGTTGGTCGTGAGGGTCACGTTTTCAGTGCCGGCCGACTGGCCCAGAACATAGTTCGACAGCCCCGGACCCTGGCCCACGCCTACCACCGCCCGCGACTGCAGGTTGGGCAGCGCAAACGTGTTTTGGCCATCACCGCCGTAGGTGGTGCCGAGCAGGGTGAACAGGGCCTCATAATCGCTGATGCTCAAGAGTTGCCCGTTGCAGAACAGCCAGCCCAAAGGGGCAAAATTGCCCGCGAAAATGCGAATTTCACCAATATAGTTTTCCATGATGTGTAGCGGAGAAAGGTGAGCGAATTAGGGGCGCTGTGGGAAAATGCCTTGGGTGGCAATGACGTAATACATTCCCAGGGAAGGCATGGTATTGGCGTGGGCAGTGCCGCCCCCCACCGAAGTAGTGGTGCCAGCTACGCTGCCGGCTATCATTTGCGCGTCGGGCGCACTGGCGTAGTGCTGTACGCCAGCATTGGAGGCCAGCACGTTGCCGGCCGGCGCCGCCGTAGAGCCGGCACCGCTGTTGGCATTCACCGTAACCCCGGACAGCGGATGCGTGTGCGCCGGCATTTCGTTGGTAGTCAGCGTTTCAGATTCACTGCCCGACATCTGCCCTAAAACATAGTTGCTTAGCCCTGGCCCCTGCCCCGGCTGCACGATAAACCGGCTGCGCAAATCGGGCAGGCCAAACGTCGTGCGGCCGTCACCGCCGTAGGTAGTGCCCAGCAGCGAAAACAGGGCGGTGTTCTGGCTAATCGACATAAGCTGCCCCTGGCAGAGCGCCCAGCCTCGCGGGGCAAAATTGAAGCCGACAGCACGAACTTCTCCAATAAATGGGTCCATAGGTAAAGGGAAAGAATGAAAGAAAGAAGAAGAAAACAAGCGTGAGCACCATGCCCAGGCCACAAAGTGAAATCTTTAAAGCAGCCCTCGCCGTTTGCGTTTAAGCAGCGCGGCGGGCCTGCAAACGAGGGCTATGCAGCAGTCGTAGCTCGGCTACGGCCGTACTCGTGGCCGGGCAATTGGCCGCCTTAATGGCGCACAGTAGCGCATCGGTGTGGGTTGGCTTCGGTCCGGTCAGCTGGGGCAGCGCGAAGGTGCTGTGGCCGTCGCCACCATAGGTGAACTTCAGCAGCGCGAAAAGTGCCGGGTGTTGGGCTATCGATAGCAGCCGGCCATCGCACAGCATCCAGCCCGTAGGCACAGCCGGGCCGGCCAGCAGTTTCACGATGCCAATGTACTCGTCGCCGCCTGCCAGGGCTAAGGCCGCCGGCGAGTCTGCTTTGGCGGGGGCTGGGCTGGCGAACACGGCCGTGGGCGCAGTGGCCAGCAGGCTGCTACCAAGTAGCGCGCCCAGGCCCTTAAGCCAGCTGCGGCGCGAAGCAGCCAATGCGGGAATCGAAACCAATGGGTCGTGGTCCTGAGTAAGTGGTGGCTTCATATTTTGCTGATGTGATGAGATACCTGTTATGGCTGTTGGGGGAAGGGAATAGGAGTTGAAATTATTGGGCAAGTAACAAAGAAGTAGTAGTATTATTCATGCTATATACCAA
>JALYUI010000490.1 GCA_030853845.1 Bacteroidota bacterium
CATCTCTACCGCGATAGTAATCATTTACTGCTGCGGTAGAGATGCTTCGGCAAGCTCAGCATGACGTTCTTGTTTCACCGTTCTTTCCAACCATCCTTTCCAATGGAGCTAACCCTACAAAACCTTACCAAAGCATTCGGGTCGAAAACCGTGCTGCGCGACCTGAGCCTGACTGCTACCACCGGCATGTGCGTGGGCGTGCTGGGCCGCAACGGCGCCGGCAAAAGCACCCTCTTCAACCTGCTCACCAACGTGCTGCTGCCTAGCAGCGGCCAGATTCTGCTCGACGGCGAGGCGCTGGGCGAAACCTTCCCGGTGGCGGTGAAGCGCCGGATGGGCGCGCTCGTGAACCAGGGCTACCTGGTGGAGGAGCTCACGGCCGAGGAGTACCTGGAGTTCGTGGCCCGCATCTACTCGCTGCCCGACGCACATACGCGCATTGCCAGCCTGTTGGGCCACCTGCTCGAAGACTACGACACCGTGCGCCGCAAGCGCCTGAGCACGTTTTCGACCGGCATGAAGCAGCGCGTGGCCATTGCCTCCTGCCTGCTGCACCGCCCCGAGCTGCTGATTCTCGACGAGCCCTTCAACGGCCTCGACGTGTTTGCCGCCGACCGCGTGCTGAGTTTGTTGCGCAGCTACCAGCCCCAGGCGCTCACCTTCATTTCGTCGCACAACCTGGCCCACATCGAGCAGCTGGCCACCCACCTGCTGGTGATTGACGGGAGCGAGGTGAAATTCTGGGGCACGATGGCCGAGTTCTCGCATGGCGAGCGCGCCGCCCTCGGCGATGCCCTGCTCCAGCTGCTGCACCCCGCCACCAACCAAGCCCAGGACCTGACATGGCTGACCTCCCAACGCTAGCCGCGCCCCCGGCCCCGGCGGGCCGGCTGGGCCACTTCCTGCCCTACCTGCTGCTGCGCCGCCTGCGGGCCGTAGTGTGGCCCGCCGACAGCGGCGAGCGCAGCGCCGCCCTGTTGCTGCTGGCCCTCACGGCCCTCTACGGCGTGGGCCTGGGCGTACTGCTGAACCACGCCGACGCGCTGGATTCGGCCGGCGGCATCGATAAGCTGCTGCTGACGCTGAACGCGGCCCTGCTGGCCTCGGCGCTGTTCGTCGATTTCCTGCCCGCCATGCGCCCCATTACCCGCGTGGTACCAGAGCACTTCCCAGTTTCGGCCCGCTGGAACGTGGTGGGGGCCTTTCTGCTCGATTTCATCACCCTGCGTCGGCTGCTGCTGCTGACGCTGCTGCTGGTGGCGCTGGCCGTGGCCCCCGAGCGCGCCAACATCACGGGATTCAGCCTGCTGCTGGTGCTGGGGGCCACGGTGTTCAGCTTCAACCTGCGGCTGCTGCTCACGCTACGGCGCTGGCGGCACCCGCTGCTGCTGGCCCACCTGGCCAGCCTGGGACTGATGCTGTGGTGGCTGGCCCACCCGGCCGCGTCCTACGCGCCGGCGCTGGCCCTGGGCATGGCCCTGCTGCCCTGGGGCCTGGGGGCGATGCAGCTGGCCTGGCTGGGTGGCTACTTCAGCGCGCGCTTCCTGCCCGATACTGCGCCCGCCGCCGCCACGGCCCCAGCCGGCGCGCTACTGAGCCGCCTGCCGCCCGAGCACCGCGCCTACCTGCGCCGGGGGTGGGGCATGTTGCTGCTGGGCCTGGTACTGAAGGCCTTGCTGCTGGGCCTTGCCCGCTGGCAGCTATCCACGGGCCTGGCGCCGGGCAAGCAGTACACGTTTTACCTGGGTCTGTCGGGCATTACCGGCTTCACCTACATCAACAACAATCTCTTCGGCTTTATGCAGGCGCTGGCGGCCAACGAGCTGATGCGCCTGGGCCTGACGGCGCGCGTGCTGGGGCTGTACCTGCGGCTGGTGGCCCCCGTGGTAGTGCTCGACAGCCTGCTGACGGTGGTGCTGGTGATGGCCCTGTTCCCGACCACGACCTGGCCCTATCTGGCGCTGGTGCCGCTCTATGCCCTGGCCCTGACCAGCGTGGGGCTGTGGGGCTCGCTCTACCAGGCCAAGGCGGTAAGCAAGGCCATCAATTTTTCCAACGTCAACAAAAACAACAGCAAGATGATGAGCGTGGCGACCGTGGCCGTGGCCGCTGCGCTGTACTACCTGCCGTGGTGGTGGGTGCGCCTGGCGCTGGCGGCCGTCATCACCGCCTCGGCCCTGGTGCCGGTGCGGGCCGTGCTGCGTAATGATGGGCCGCTGCGCCGCAAGCTGTGGCGCGGCATCGGGGCCTGATTTTTTGGC
>JALYUI010000496.1 GCA_030853845.1 Bacteroidota bacterium
TGCGGCCACAAAGCTACGGGCCGGCGCGGAGTTGGCCGCCCATTGCCCCCAGATACCTGAACCCGCTCCCCACTCCTACACCTTGCGCCCGGCCACCTCGTGCGCCAGGTGGTGCAGGTTGTTGAACATATCGAGGCTGTCGCGCTGCAAAGCCCGTACTTCCTCGTCCGACATCTGCCGGATTTTGGTCTGGTAGTCCTTATAATACACCAGGAACACCGCCAGCTCGGGCATGCGGTTTTCGTAGGGCACCATATTTTCGAGTACGCTATCGAAGAAATACGGGCTGTGGGTAGTCACAAAAAACTGGTTGGTTTCGTGGGCCACCATACGCTCGGCCAGCTGCATAATGTAGCCCGGGTACGAGTGCGACTCGGGCTCCTCCAGCAGAATCACCGATTCCTGGCTCGAACCCATGGCCGCCAGGTGGAAGCCGAAGCGGCGCAGCGTGTCGCCCGCGCCCGAATAGGGGTAGGCCACGCTCAGGCCGTCCACGTTCTTCATAATCTCCAGTTGGTGCGTGTCGGTGCGCACCCGCAGCTCCTGGTGCTGGTCGGCAAACAGCAGGGCAAACTCGCGGCGCAGGCGGGCATTCTGCTCCAGCACCTGCACCAGGTTGTTGCCGTGCGGGGGCTGCAAAGTGGCATCGGGGTAGCGCCGGTCGAGGCGGGCCCCAGACTTGAACTGGAATGCTTTCACCGGCCGGGGCCGCCACGGGGGAGCCGAGGTTAGGTAGTGATTATCGGTACCGGGCAGGCTCAAGCGGCCGGCTTCGTCGAACTCGGTGTAGAGATAGCCCGGCTCGGGCAGCGTACCCAGCAGGGGCAGCTGCGCCTGTAGCCGGTGCAGCAGCTGGGCATCGTCGGCGGGCCGGGTTTTGGCGCGGCCTTCCAGCAGCGGCAGTCCCAGCTGCACCCGCAGCAAGTGGTAGGCTACCTGGCTGAACACGCCGTACTGAAAGCCCTGGCCCTGCGCCGCCGCCTGCCGCCCCAGCAGGCACACGTCGTGGTCCGACTCAATGCGAACCGGCATGCTCATATTGCTGTCGTGAAAGAGTTGCGCCGGCTGGTCATAGCGAATGAAGCTGCGCATGAACCGCCGCTTGCGCTCGAACGCCACGCCGCCCAACAGGCTCATGGCCTCCAGCACCGTCGACTTACCCACGTTGGGCGGGCCGATAATCAGGTTTACTCGCCGAGGGTGCAGCACCGCATTGCGAATGGATTTGAAATTCTGGATTAACAGGGTGTTAATGACGTTTTCCATGGGAAGACCGAGTCCGACAAAGCCGGGCAGGATAGGCCCGAAACGCAAGTAAAACCTTTCTCCCTGCGGGATTCCCTTTACGGCAGATGCCTGCTGAAGGTCAAGAAATTTCGCTAATTAAATGAATTTTATAATGCGCTACTAACTGTAAATCAAACCACTATTTGTATATTAATCGATTCTTTGCACATTGATTTATTATTTTATAAAGATAAGCCAGCCCATTCCCATATTCGGAATATCCAGTCAATCCTATCAGGCTGGCCCACAAAAAAGCCGCTACCCAATGGCAGCGGCTTTCTGTTAGACAGGCAGTGCTATTCCGCCCTTATTCCTGCCCAATAGGGTAATAGGCTTTACGCCCGTCGGGGTAAACGCCCTCCACCAGCGCACCGGAATTTGCACGGGCCTGTTCGAGGTAATCTTTTACGTCCGAGGGCTTGGTCACAGCATTCTTGTCGATGCGGGTGATGATAAACCCATCGGCCATGCCCGTCTCGCGGAAGTTGCTGCCTTTGATGCCCGATATTTTGGCACCGCCCTCCAGTCCCAGCTTGGCCAGGTCGCGCGGCAGCATGGCCGAGATGGTCGCGCCCTCATATTTAATGGAAGCGGCAGCGGCATCTTCGCGCACCACGCCGGTGGTGCCGGTGGCGTTGCGCAGCGTGGCCTCGGTGGTGGCGGCCGAGTTGCCGCGCAGGTAGCTCACCTTAATCTTGTCGCCAGGGCGGAAACGGGCCACCTGCTCCTGTAGCTGCGAAGAAGTGTTCACGGCCACGCTGTTGATGTTGGTGATGATGTCGCCGGTTTTCAGGCCGGCCTGCGAGGCAGCGCTGCCGGCCGTCAGGCCCTGCACGTACACGCCGTTCAGGGTGTTCAGCTTCTTCTCCGATGCCAGCTTGGCATCTACTTCCTGAATCTGCACGCCGAGCAGCGCGCGCTGCACCACCTTATATTTCAGCAGGTCGTCGACCACCTTGCTGGCCAGCGAACTGGGAATGGCAAACGAGTAGCCCTCGTAGCTGCCCGTGTGCGAGGCAATGGCCGAGTTGATGCCAATAAGGTCGCCGTTGAGGTTGACTAGTGCGCCGCCCGAGTTGCCGGGGTTCACCACGGCGTCGGTCTGGATAAATGACTCGATGCCCATGTTGTCCTTGCGGCGCAGGATGTCGATGTTGCGGCCCTTGGCCGAGATGATGCCGGCCGTCACGGTCGAGTTCAGGTTGAAGGGGTTGCCCACGGCGAGCACCCACTGGCCCACCTTCACGTCATCGGAGTTGCCGTACTTGATGAAGGGCAGATTATCGGCCTTCACTTTCAGCACGGCGAGGTCGGTGGTAGGGTCGGCCCCCACGAGCTCGGCCTCGAACTTGCGCTTGTCGTCGAGCACCACCTCAATTTTTGAGGCTTTGTCGATGACGTGGTTGTTGGTCACGATATAGCCGTTGGCGGCGATAATCACGCCTGAACCCGACCCCTGGCCGCCGCCCTGTGGCTGCTGGCCATGAAACTGGTCGAGCTGGTCGCCGAAGAATTGGCGCAGGAAGGGGTCCATCTGCTGCTGGCGCTGGTCGACGGGCGCGGCGGCGTATTCGGTCATCACGTGCACCACGGCCGGGGTTACGGCAGCAGCAGCGGCCACGAAGTTCAGGCCTTCGGGCACGGTGTAGGGGGTGCTGCGCATTTCCGAGGTGTAGCGCACCTGCGGGTTAGCTGCCATTTCCTGAGGGGCTAAAGGGGCCGGCTCCAGCAGCTTGTACCCGCCCACGGCCACGCCACCACCCAGAATGGCGGAACCGAACAGGCCGAGCATCATTTGTTTTGCTTGCATGGGTAAGGGAAAAAATGAAAAAGATAGATGAGTGATTAACAGGTCCAAGCTCGCACCCCGCACATGAAAGCCGCGTGAGGTAGCAGGCTGCTCAGCTCCACAACGAACCAAGGATTCAAAATTGCCTCCGGAGGTTGCTTTTAACCAGTAACCGGCCAAACCAGCCAATGGAAGCGCTATTTTACAATACAACTACAAAACCTGCAAAAAAGGCACCCCGCAGGATGCCTTTTTTTTGAGCCCGCCCGCGCTTAGCGGATGGCGATGTGCTGCTTGGTCACCTTTTCGGTGTCGAAGGGTAGCACCACACGCAGAATGCCATCGGTAAATTCAGCCACAATGGCCTTCACGCTCACCGAATCGGGCAGCCGGAAGCTGCGGCTAAAGCTGCCGTAGCTGGTTTCCAGACGGCGGAAGGTGGGCGCGGTCGCAGCCTCGGGGGCTACTACGGCAGGCGTAGCAACCGTCGCCTCAGTTGAAGCTTCGGTGGCGGTTGCCGCAGCTTCTTTGGCAGCGGCGGGGTTGGGGCGGTTGCCCGAAACCACCAACTGGCCATCGAGGAATTCGATGTTGACGGCTTCTTTCTTCACGCCGGGCAGGGCCAGGTGCAACTCGAAGCCGGCGGCGGTTTCGAGCACATCGGTGGCGGGCACGAAAGCGGGCGCAGGCTGAGTGGCGGGTGCCTGGGGCTCACGCAGCATGTCGGCGAGCATGGCGCTCAGGGCGCGGCTAGGGCGCAGGGACGGACGAGGGTTATACAGCAGTGTTGCCATGTTGATGGTTAAGTTGTGAGGAGTTGAGAGGATGGTCGCCGGATGCGACTGAACTGATTTCCTTAAATTCTATACCAATCAAATTCACAGCGCTTCATGAAGACAAAAAGTCTGAAAGACAACTTTCAGGGAGTGCGTACCGGCCTATTTCCCGCTAAAAATAACCCTCAATCCACTTAAGGCAACAAAACGCCTCATCCCGCGAACTGCAATTATGTCAGCAACAACTTGCCCACCTGCTGTCAGTGCTGTGTGGGCAGCTGCCGGCGGGTAGCGGCATCCTGGCCGTTAAGCAAGGTATAGCGTAGGTCGAATCCCAGCACGGGGGCCACGGAATTGACGCGCCCGGCCGGGATGGTGATGTTGCCGTTGACGTCGGTTTGGGCCAGGCCAAAGCTGTATTGCGTCTGGTAGGCAAACCAGGGCGTGAAATCGAAAGTAGGGTTGAGACGGACGCCCATTTCGGCCCGTAGGCTAGTGAACTGAATGGTGCGCTCGTCGATATCGGGGTTGTCGTCGGCCGAGAAGGCGCGCAGGTGGGTAGCGGCCTCGTAGCTCAGGCGGGGGCGCAGGGCCACGGTGCCGCCCAGAGCCACGGCCTTTTCCAAATCGACGCGCAGGCGAGCATAGGTCGAGCCCCTGGCCTCCTTCTGGCCCGGGAACACGTGCTCCAGATTCAGGCGCTGGCCAAAGGTGAGCGGCCCTACCGGGCTCCGGTGGCGCAGCAGCAACTCGGGCAGCAGCACGTAAGTCTTGCCAGACCCAATATAGGGCAGTGAGCCCCCAATGCTCCAGTGCTCGCCCAGGAAATGCTCATAGCCCACACTCAGGCGGCGCTGGTCGAAACCCAGGAAACGGTTGGAGTTGGAGTAGCCGTTGTTATCGGTGTTCTGCTGGCCGCGCGCCGAGATGAGCAGATAGTCCGAGCCGTCAAGCGCTACTTCGGCCTGGGCCTCGGGCCAGAGCTGTAGGCCGAATACGGCGCGGCGGGTTTGGGCGGCGGCGGGATGGGCTAGAAAGGTGGTGGCCAGCAGGACCAGGAGCGGCAGACGTTTCATAAAAGAGGGTGGAGCCTTTGCTCCGTCTTGCCCCAGCACCGGAGCAGACAGATGCCGCACAACGTAGCGGACGCATTTAAAGTTGGTCAAAAGCCCATCAGGAAAAGGACGGGGCTAAATTGAGCGGGTGGCGGAGCAAAGGCTCCGCGCTACTTCAGCTCCTCAATGGCCAGCCAGGCCATCAGGCCGGGGCCGGTGGTGAGGGCCTGCTCGTCAATGTCGAAAGTAGGCGTGTGTACCGAAGATGCGAAGCGGCCATCGGCGTGGCGGGTACCGAGGCGGTAGAAGCACGAAGGGGCGGCCTGTGAGAAGTAGGCGAAGTCCTCGGCGGCCATCCACTGGTCCACCTCCACCACGTTTTCGGGGCCGAGGTAGGCTTCGGCGGCGGCGCGCACGCGGGCCGTGAGGGCCGGCTCGTTCTCCAGATACGGATAGCCCACCCGGATTTCGAGCTCGCACACTGCGCCCATACTTTCGGCCAGGCCCTCGCAGAGCCTGCGCAAGTGCTGGTGGGCCTCGGCCCGCCACTCCTCATTCAGGGTGCGGAAAGTACCTTCGATGTACACTTCGTTGGGAATAACGTTGGTAGCACCGTTGGCGATGACCTTGCCGAAGCTCAGCACCGAGGGCAGCTTGGGGTTGGCGCGGCGGCTCACAATCTGCTGAGCGGCCACGATGATGTGGGCGGCTACCAGCACGGGGTCGAGGTTCATTTCGGGCATGGCACCGTGGCCGCCCTTGCCCTTTATGGTCAGGTACAACTCGTCGGTACTGGCCATGTAGCGGCCGGGACGCAGGCCGATTTTGCCGGCCGGCAGGTGCGGAAACACGTGCTGACCGAGCACCTCCCCCACTTTTGGGTTTTCGAGTACGCCTTCCTTAATCATCAGCGAAGCGCCGCCGGGCAGCCGCTCCTCACCGGGCTGAAACATCAGCTTCACGGTGCCCTTGAACTCGCTTTTCAGCTCGTTCAGGATGCGGGCTGCGCCCAGCAGCGAGGCCGTGTGCACGTCGTGGCCGCAGGCATGCATCACGCCGGGGTTGGTCGATTTGTACGGGATGTCGCTGGCCTCGGTAATGGGCAGCGCGTCCATGTCGGCGCGCAGGGCGATGGTGGGGCCGCCGGGCTGGCCTTCGATGAGGGCCACTACGCCGGTATTGGCCAGCGACTGGGGCTTGAGGCCCAGCTTCTCCAGCTCCCGGGTCACGAAAGCGGCCGTGTTCACTTCTTCAAACGAGAGCTCGGGGTGGGCGTGCAGGTGGCGGCGCAGGGCCACGGTGTCAGCCGCGTGGGCGGCGGCGAGCTGCTGGATGCGGGGAATGAGATTTGGCATATTTAAGGAGTAGCGTTGCTAGTTGCGGCGGGAAGAATATGCTTAGAACGTCATGCTGAGCTTGTCGAAGCATCTCTACCGCTTCGTCGGGCCGATTGAATTACTAGCGCGGTAGAGATGCTTCGGCAAGCTCAGCATGAACTGTGTTTACAAAGCAAGTTTAAGATGAAAATTGGGGTCAAAATCGCGTTCGTGGTTGAGCAGCGCCCACGCTTGTCGAAGCAGGCGGGCGGCCACGGCGCA
>JALYUI010000502.1 GCA_030853845.1 Bacteroidota bacterium
GGTGGCCGCCTTCGCCGTGCGCGTGGCCGTGGGCCAGTTCGTCGGCAGTGGCGTCGCGCACGTCGGCCACCTGGCCGGTGAAGTGCATCACCATGCCGGCTAGCGGGTGGTTGAAGTCCATCTGCACGGCCGTGTCGCCGATGCTGATTACCTTGGCCTGCATGTGGTTGCCTTCATTGTCGGCCATGGGCAGGAAGTTGCCCTCTTGCAGCATTTCTTCGTCGAGCTTTAATTATAAAATAAACACGTCCTTCGGGATTTCGACCAGCGCCTGCTCGTCGTACTCGCCGTTGGCCTGCTCGGGGGTGTGGCTGATCTGGAAGGCATCGCCGGGGTTCTTGCCGTCGAGCTGGCGCTCGAACTCTTCAGGCAAGCCGCTCTGGCCGTAGATGAACACCATGGGCGCGTCGGCTTCGGCCGACTCAACCAACACTTTTTCTTGGTTTTCGTCGGTCACACTCAGGTCGTAGGTGATGGTGACGACTTTTTTATCGCTGATTGCAGCCATGAGCGGGGAGGTCGGGCCGGGTGCGGCCGGAAATGGAGGGTGGTGAGAAAATTTTAAGCAAGATAGGTACGCAAACGTTGGCCAGAGCACTATTCCTACGGTTGAGCTTGCCCTGATTTATGCTTTTTTCGGCCGTAACCCGGTTGCCGGGGGGCCGTTAGGGAAACCGTCCGGCTTGCGCCGGCGCGATGCTAACTTCCAACGAAAACGACTTATGCGTACCCGATTTTCGCTGCTCCTCGGCGGCACGCTGCTGGCCGCCTGCCAGTCCAATCCACCCCAAACTCAGGAAGAAGCCGTGAACAAGGAAGCCGTGGTGAAAACCGACTCCACGGCCAAACCCACGGCTTCGGCCGATACGATGGGGCTGCCGGCCGGCTCGGTGCCCACCATCGGTAGCCCGAAGCTGCTGTTCACCCTCGACGATGCCCACAACACCCCCGACGGCCTGGCGCTGGCCCCCAATGGCCACCTCATCCTTTCGGTGCCCAACCTGGCCGATACCAGCCAGCCGGCCGTGCTGATGGAGATTGACGGCACCACCCTCAAGCCCTTCGCCAGCCACCTGCCCGTGGAGCCCACCACTAAAAAAGCCGCGCCGATGGACCTCGCTTTCGGCCCCGATGGCAACCTCTATTACGCCGAAAACCAGTACGAAAACAGCAAGGATTTCAAATCGCGCCTGATGCGGGTGGAAATTAAGAACGGCAAAGCCGGGGCCATTACCACGGCCGTCGACAACTTCGCGCTGGCCAATGCCGTGGTCTGGAAAGGCAACACGATTTACGTGACCGACAGCCAGTGGGACCTGCCCGACAACGACAAGGGCAGCGCCATTTTACACTTCACCCTGGCCGAGCTGAACAAGGGCACCGTGCACCTCAAACCCAAAACCCGCGACCCGCACGTGCTGGCCATGTTTACGACCACGGTGAACGAAACCGGCGTCGACAACGGGGCCGACGGCATGGACTACGACAGCCAGGGCAACTTCTACACCGGCTCTTTCGGCGATGGCAAGCTCTACAAAGTATCGCTGAAGCCGGATGGTAGCTTTGCCCGGCAGGAAACGTTGAGCCTGAGCGGCAAGGCCATTCCCTGCGTCGACGGCCTTATTATCGACCGTGCTTCGGATAAAATGTACGTCTGTAACTCGCGCGAAAACGCCATTGAAATTATCGATTTGCGCAACGGCAATAAGGCGACCACCCTGGCCCAAAACCCCAACACCGACGGCACCGGCGGCCAGCTCGACCAGCCGGCCGAAGTGCTGTTGAAAGGCAAGCGCCTGTACATCTCAAACTACGACAACCCGGTGAAGCACTTCGCCAACACCAGGTCCGATGCACCGCATACCATGTCGGTAATCGACTTGCCCTAGTGGTGTTCACTCGCTCGCAGTAAAACCCGGATATGCATGAAGAAGGCCCGCTTTGGCGGGCCTTCTTTTGTTCTGGCCGTAACCGGCACAAGTGATGCTTCGCGCCATCCGCGTAACATCAGGTACTTAATCCTGCAATTCCCAAGCTGTTCGATATCCTCCAATGCTCTCCACATACTCAATCAGCGCTTTGAAAAATGGGTTGGCGCTGAGCGTGGACGAGTCGCCAACCAGGAGCAGCTTGCGGCGGGCGCGGGTCATGCCCACGTTCATGCGGCGGATGTCGCTCAGGAAGCCGATTTCGCCGTGGGTGTTGCTGCGGGTGAGGCTGATGGCGATGATGTCGCGCTCCTGGCCCTGGAACGAATCGACGGTGCCCACGCTGAGCTGGCGGTGCAGCAGCAGGCCGCTGAGCTCGTCGTTTTCCTCGATGGCATCCTTGAGGTAGTTGAGCTGGGCGCGGTAGGGCGCAATCACGCCGATGCTGAGCGGGTCGCCTTCATGCTCGGCGGCGTCGTAGGGCTCCAGCAGCTGCGCCAGGCGCCGGAGCAGCAGGTCGGCTTCTTCGGGGTTGGCCGTGGAGCGGCTTTCGGGGATGGTAATTTCCTGGAAGCCGAAGCCGGCCGTGTCGAGGAATTCCACGGGCAGGTCGGGGGCGAATTTCAGGTCGTAAGCGTCGAGGCCGGCGTGGGCCACGCTGGCGTGGGCTTCGAGCTTACCGTTGTAGAACTGCCCGGAGCTGAACTCCATAATCTGCTCGTGCATGCGGTACTGCACCGTGAGCATCCGGCTCACGGCGGGCTGGCGCTTAATGCACTTCTCGAACAGGGTTTCGCGCAGCGCGCCGGCTTTGTCGCTCTTCACGGTGGGGGGCAGCTGCTGGTGGTCGCCGGCCAGCACTACGCGCTGGGCCTTGGCAATCGGAATCCAGCAGCCCGGCTCCAGGGCCTGGGCCGCCTCGTCGATAAACACAGTTTCGTAGGTGAGGTGGCGAATGGCGCGGTTGCTGGCGCCCACCAGCGTGCAGGTAATCACCTGCACCGATTCGAGCAAATCCTCGGTGATGTAGCGCTCCAGGTCGTCGGCCTGCTGAAACAGCTGGCGGGCCTCTTCCTTCAGGTGGCGGCGCTGCTGCTGCTCCTCGTAGCCGAAGTTGCGCACGTGCTTGCCGGCCATCTCGCGGTACTGGTCGGCCGTCTGGCGCATGCTGCGCATCTCGTTGTAGCTCTTGTGGGCCATTACCTGGGCATCGAGCGTGTGCTCAAGCAGCAGGTCGGAAACCCGCGAGGGGTTGCCCATGCGAATGACGTTGACGCCGCGCTCGGCCAGCTTCTCGGTGAGCAAATCGACGGCCGTATTGCTGGGGGCGCAGACAAGCACACGCCGCTCGCGCCGAATGGTTTCGAGAATAGCCTGCACCAGGGTGGTGGTTTTGCCGGTGCCGGGCGGGCCGTGGATAATGGCCACGTCCTTCGCCGCCAGCACGTGGCGCACGGCGGCCAGCTGCGAGTCGTTCAGCGGGCTGGGGTAGAAGAGGTCGGAGGCTTTTTCTTCGCGGAAACGGGCTTCTTTGGCTCCCAGGATGATGTCGCGCAGCTCGGCCAGGCGGTCGCCGTACGCGCCCATCACCTTGCCCAGCGCGTAATCCATCTCGCGGTAGCTCACTTCATCGAAGGTGAGGTCGATGCCGAGCTTGTGGCCTTCGAAGGCCCAGTCGGGCAGGTCTTCCTTGTTAGTGGCCAGCAGGAGCTTGTTGCGCCGCACGCCGGTAATCACGCCGTTGAGGGTGGGCCGGTCGGTGGCCGAGCGGCCGGGCACGTTGCCAAACAGCGCCGCGTTCTTGCCCACCTGAAACAGGTGCAGGCCGGCCTGTCCGGCGGGCCGTTCCAGCTCCAGCACCAGCTTGCCGCCAAAGCCAATGTCTTCCTTGCTGATGGTGACCGGGTACCACGTCAGGCCGCGCTGCTGGCGCTCGCCGATGGTGGCCTTGGCGTTCTTGATTTTGAATTGCTCCAGGTCCTCCTGCTGCTCCAGCTTCATCAGCGACTGGACGTGGCGCAGCTCTTTTTCGAGGGCGTAGGGGTCGGTAGGGGCGAAAGTGGGGGTGTCGGGCAAAGGGATTGGATTGGGTTCGTTGAATCAGGATAACAACGAAATGGGGGAATGTGTAGCAGAAGAAGATAGTTTGGCCATTTAATTTGTTTTAATCAGCAAATCGGTACAAGCCCTATGAATCCGCCCAAAGAAGTCGGCTTATTCCGCAAGTTTGTTTCAACAGCTCGCTCAGTCACCACCGGCCATGTTGGTTTACCGCTAGGAATCCTTCGTTTACACAAGAATTTATACTGGCTGAAAGGGTACGATATCAATCCCTTGAGCAACGAAGAATTGGAGACGGTCAATACGTATTATGAGCTTATCAGAGAATTTCCATTGGGACAAGAGCGAAGTTATTGGGGACCTGAAGTACTTAGAAAATCAGAAGAAAAGCTTGATAGGATAACTGCGAAGTATCAGGAGGAAATAATGAGCATTCTTTGCCGGATAGTTGCTGAGGCAGCCTAAACTGCTGCCAGCAGCACTTCGGCCGAAATACCCAGGTTCTGGTGCAGCGCTTTCATCATTTTGGCGGTGAGCTTGCGGTTGTGTGTTTCATTTTGTGTTTCACTCACCATACTTAAGCTGCCCAGCATGTTCAGTTCATTTAACACTGGCGAGCCTGAAGCTTCCTCAAAAATGGCTTCTATGCGGGCCAGGTCGCGCTGGCAACTGGCTTCGGTGCATAGCAGGCATGGCGTGGCGGGTATTGGCTCGTAAAGGTCGGAAGTAACGAAAGAAACTTCGTTGCATACGTCGGCTCGGTATGGAAAGCATGAGGCCGACGTAGCGCGGATGCAGTGGTTTGGGTGGCCAAAAGATTTTAGCGACGCGGAGATGCAAACCGCGACGTTTGCGCTACTATATCCCTGACAACGATGCCTGCCGCGCCTGCGACGATGGCTGCTGTGACGTCATGTCATGCTGCCGAGTCGTCAAGCTTGTGTGCCATGTCGTCATGTCATGCTGCCGGGGCGTCAAGCATCGCGGTCGGGGCGTCAAGCATTATAGCGGAGGTGACAAGCATCGCGGTCGGGGCGTCAAGCCTTACAGCGGAGGTGACAAGCATTGTAGCCGGGGTGACAAGCCTTGGTGTCAGGCTGTAAGGGTATGATGCCGAGCCAGCGAGCACTTTCGTTGGTCGGGTTGCGCTGGTGGCGGAGGTAGCGAGCCATATTGCCATGACTGTAATGCGCGTAGCTGAACAGGCAGGTTCGAGGGTCGTGCCATCGAGCCCCGTTTCCCGGACGTGCAGGGCGGCAGGCATTGGGAAAAGCTCCGCTTCCCCGTCGTTAAGCGAAAAAGTCATCTGGGTCAGCCTGGCTGAGATACTTGCGCAGAAGCGCGAGCGTGCCGAAATAAGGCAGTACGCAGGCCAAAAACTGCTCGGCAATGGCTGCGTTGCTGGCGTAAGCCACGAAAGTTGGACCGTTTTCGGTGAATTCCAACTCGTCGAGCAGGGCGGGGGCGTGCTCTTCCACGATGGTTTCGAGGTGCTCGGCCCAGCAGGCCGGCGTGCCACCGTAGCCGTAGTGCAGGAACAAGGCGTAATACTCCTCGAGCCCGCCCACGTCGGCAAATACCAGCATTTCGTACTCGGGGGAGATGGGCGGCGGGGCCGGGGAAAGCTGAAAGGGAAAGTTGTCGGCCATGCGGCGAAAGTACGACTACCGACGGCCGCGCCGCCGGGCCAGCACCAGCCCGATACAGGCCAGGGCCAGGACTCCAATCAGGGCATCGCGCACAAACTGGCCCTGTTTGGCCTCCGCTACGTCGGCTTCGAGGTCACGCTGGTGCGCTACCAACTGCTTTTCGCGGGCGTGCTGGTTGTCGAGCTCGTTCTGTATTTCGGCCAGGCGGTCGGAAGTCAGGTTACGGTCGTCGCGGCTGCTGCTTTCGAGGTGCGTAGTGGTGGCGGCCAGGCGGGCCGTGGTGGTCCGGGCCTGCTGGGCAGTCTGGTTGAGCACGTCCACCATCTGCTGGTCTTTGTCGACGATGCCTTGCAGGGCATCTACTACTTCCTGCAAATCCTTTTTTGAGGGCTTGTTGCCAAACAGGCTGTGGCGCTGGGCGCTGGCCTCGGCGTATTGCCGGGTGAGGGCGGCGCGCTCGGCCAGCAGGCCCGGCAGCCGGCTGTCGCTGGGGCCGCCGGGGGGCGGGCCGGTTTGGGCTACGGCGGCGGGCGCTACCAGCAGCAGCAGGCACATCAGCCGCCAGCTGGCGGTCAGGTGAAAGAGTATCAAGGAGGGGGCGGAATTAGGCTGAACCATACCCGTTTCCTTACGCGAAAACCCGGCTGGTGGCGGTTTGAAGTTACATTCGGTTGCTTGCTTTCACCTGGCTCGAACCGGTTTAGGATGTTGCACCCGGCACCGCCGGCCTTATTGGATGTCCACTAATTCGACCTCAAACCGCAATACTGAATTCGCTGGGATGCTCGTGCCCGCACCCTGGGTCTCGTAGGCCAGGGCCGAAGGGATGAGCAGCTCGGCCTTATCGCCCTTGTGCATCAGGCCAATGCCTTCTTCGAAGCCGGCAATAACCTGGCCGCTCCCAAAGGCGAACGTGAAACGGCCGCTGTCGAACACCGTGCCCGCCGTGTTGAGCAAGTGGCCGGTGTAGCTAACGGTTATCTGCTTGCCCGCCGTGGGCATGGCCGCGGTGGAATTGGTGCTTACGGGGAGGAAATACAGGCCGGAAGGGCGTTTTTGGGCCGTGGTAATGGTGTGAGCAGTGAGGTAGGCAGTAATCAGGCTGTCCTGAAATACCGGCAAGTCCACCACTTCCACTTCGAAGCGCACCACGGCGTTGGCCGGCACCCCCGGGCTGGAGCCGTTGGGGCCGTATGCCAGGCCCGAAGGAATAATAAATTCGGCTTTGTCGCCCACGTGCATCAGCGCGAGGCCTTCCTCAAACCCCGAAATGACCTGGCCACCACCCACCTTAATGGGGTACGGGACGTTATTGTGTTGGGAAGAGGCATCGAACACCGTGCCGGCCGCATCGAGCAGGTGCCCGGTGTAGAGTACCGATACCGTGCTGCCCGCCACTACCGGCACGCCCGTGGGGTTGGTGCTGACCGGCAGGAAATACAGGCCCGAAGGCTGGGCCTGGGCCGTGGTGATGGCCTTCGACGACAGGTATTGCTTGATGATTTCCCGGTCAGTGGCGCTGTAATCGGGCACTTCGGGCGCGTCCTTTTTGCAGGCCGTGGTGAAGAGTCCCGTTGCGGCCAGGGCAACCAGGAGCATAAAACGAAAGGGAAGGGCAAGCATGCTAGAATTCATGGCAATTTTTTCTGTAAAAGTAAGCTCCCTTTGCCTTCCCTTCGGCACGGGCGGGGCTCCTGAGCCGCTTGCAGGTGCGCTGCCGGTCAATGGGACAGGTTAGGGCTCGCCACGCGGGCTGACCGGGTGGGGGTGAGGTGCTGCTTCCGGGCCGGCCGTATCTTTAGCCGCTTCATATCTACCAGCTCAGTCTACCCGCCCATGCCCGCCCGCTACTTTCCTCGTTTGGCCACTTTGGCCGAAGACGCGGCCGCCACTCCGGCCGACCAGCTGCCCCGCCTGCGCCGCCTGCTCGAAGCCGTGCTGCGCGACGAATGCAAGCGCCGCGACGTGCGCTTCGACAACCTGAGCCAGGCCATCGGGTTCGTGGCGTTCGAGCGTGAGCTGCCGGGCCACCTGCGCCAACAGCTACAGCAGCTGCGGATGCGGGCGAACCTGGTGCTGCACGAAAGCTACCCCGGTACGGCTGCCGAAGCTTACGCCGGCTTCGCCGCCGTAGTCGAGCTGATTGAAGTCCTCACCGGCGTAGCCTACGAC
>JALYUI010000503.1 GCA_030853845.1 Bacteroidota bacterium
GCATCGCTACCGCTTCGTTGAATCGATTGAGTTACTGCTGCGGTAGAGATGCTTCGACAAGCTCAGCATGACCGTCAACCGTCAACCAAGGCCCTAAGTCCCCAAGACCCCAAGTCCCCCAAAAGCATGAAGCAAGTTGTCACGTTTGGCGAAATTATGATGCGGCTGTCGCCGCCGCTGAACTACCGGTTCGCGCAGGCTACCGGCCTCGAAATCACCTACGGCGGCGGCGATGCCAACGTGGGGGCTTCGCTGGCCGGGCTGGGTGTGCCGGCTGCCCACGTCACCTGCTTCCCGGCCAACGACCTCGGCCACGCCGCCGCCCGCCACTTCCGCGCCCTGGGCGTGAACATGGACGCGACGGTATTCGAGGGCGACCGCCTGGGCCTGTACTTCCTGGAAGTGGGCGCGGGGATGCGGCCCAGCAAGGTGGTGTACGACCGCGCCAACTCGGCCTTCGCCCACCTCGACCCGGCCAAATTCAACTGGGATGAAATCCTGAAAGATGCCGGCTGGCTGCACTGGACGGGCATTACGCCCGCCATTTCGGCCACCGCGGCCGAGGCCACGCGCCAGGCCATTGCCGCCGCGCGCCGCCTGGGCCTCACCGTATCGGCCGATGTGAACTACCGCCGCAACCTGTGGCAGTATGGGCAGTCGGCTCAAAGCGTGATGAGCGAGCTGGTGGCTGGCTGCGACATCCTTGTGTGCTCCGAAAACGACGCCGAGGACCTGTTTGGCATCGTGCCCGAAGCCGGGGCCGAAAACAAGTTCAGCTCGGTGGCTGAGCAGGTGATGGCCCTGTTTCCGCAGGTGCGGCAGCTGATTACCACGCGCCGCAGCACCCATAGCGCCTCACACAACGGCCTGCAGGGCATTGCCTACGACGGCCGGCAGTTTTTCGAAACCGTCACCCACGAAATCAACCCCATCGTCGACCGCATCGGCGGGGGCGATGCCTTCATGGCCGGCTTCATCTACGGCTCGCTGGCCTACGACAACCTGCCGCAGGCCCTTAATTTCGGCGTGGCGGCCTCGGCCCTGAAACACACCGTGCACGGCGACATCAACCTGGTGACGGTGGCCGAGGTGGAGGAGATTATGAAAGGCAACACCAGCGGCCGGCTGGTGCGGTAACACTCAATTGGAACGTCATGCAGAGCGCAGCGAAGCATCTCTACCGCAGTAGTAATCAATGCTGAACCAACGAAGCGGTAGCGATGCTTCGACAAGCGGACGCCAGATCAAGCATGACGTTCTTCCATCGTTTAACCACCGTTTTTCTAAACCAAAACCAATGCCCCGCCACACGCCCGACGAAACCCTTGCCGCCCTGCTCCGCTACCCGGTGGTGCCCGTGTTCTACCACGCCGACGTGGCCCACGCGCAGCGCATCGTGCGGGCCTGCTACGCGGGCGGCATTCGGGTGTTCGAGTTTGTGAACCGGGGCGAGCAGGCGCTAGCCGTGTTCACCGAGCTGCAGGCTTTCGTGGGCGAGCAGTGCCCGGATATGGTGTTGGGCATTGGCACAATTTACAAAGCCGCCGAAGCCGAGCAGTTCATTGCTGCTGGGGCCGCATTTGTGGTGCAGCCGCTGGCCACCGCCGAGGTGGCCGACGTGTGCCGCGCCCGCAACATTCCGTGGCTGCCCGGCGCGATGACGCCTACCGAAATCTACCACGCCAGCCAGTTTGGCGCGGCCGTGGTCAAAATCTTCCCCGGCAACGTGGTCGGCCCCGACTACGTGAAGGCCCTGCGCGGCCCCATGCCCCACATCCGCCTGATGGTGACGGGCGGCGTGGAGCCCACCCGCGAAAGCCTCTCCGCCTGGTTCGGGGCGGGCGTCGATGCCGTGGGCATGGGCTCGCAGCTATTCAAAAATGCCGACGATACCGACGCGCTGGCCGCCCGCATCAGCGAGCTGATGGCGTTTGTGCATGAATTGAAGAAGTAGTGCCCGCTGGTGCTTTTCGCACCTTCGGTTTGTTTCCGAGTATTGCCCTGGCTTCAAATTCCCGAACTCGATGAATCCAATTTCTGCGCAGGCCCCGCCTGATTCCCCGCTGGCCACGGCCAATGCCGTCATCGGCAAATACCGCTGGACCATTTGCTCGCTGGTATTTTTCGCCACCACCATTAACTACCTCGACCGGGCGGTTATTTCGTATCTGAAGCCCGACCTGGAAAAGGCCTTTGGCTGGGGCGTGGCCGACTATGCCAACATTGAGCTGACGTTTAAAGTGGCCTACGCGCTGGGTATGGCCGGCGTGGGGCGCGTCATCGACAAGCTGGGCACCAAGCTGGGCTACGCGCTTTCTACCACGCTGTGGAGCGTGGCCGCGATGGCGCACGCCCTGACCACGGGCACGTTTAGCTTCGGCGTGGCCCGGGGCGCGCTGGGCGTGATGGAGGCCGGTAACTTTCCTTCGGCCATCAAGACGATAGCTGAGTGGTTTCCGCAGCGGGAGCGGGCGTTGGCCACGGGTATCTTCAACTCGGGGGCCAACGTGGGCGCCATTGTGGCGCCGCTCACCGTGCCTTTTATTGCCGCCAACTACGGCTGGCAGTGGGCATTTATCATTACCGGGGCGCTGGGCTTTGTGTGGCTGGTGCTGTGGATGTATATCTACGAAACGCCGGCCAACAGCAAGCGGCTGAGCAAAGCAGAATTTGAGTACATCAACGCCGACATTCCCGCCGGCCTGCCCTCCGAGGGCGTGGAGGAGGAAAAGCCAAAGGCCTCGTGGGCCATACTGCTGAGCTACCGCCAGACCTGGGCCTTCGTGGTTGGCAAGTTTCTGACCGACCCCATCTGGTGGTTCTACCTGTTTTGGTTGCCTGATTTTCTGGGCAAGCAATACGGCCTGAAAGGAACGGAGCTGGCTTTGCCCACTGCTGCGGTTTATATCCTGTCGAGCGTCGGCAGCGTGGGCGGCGGCTACCTGCCGCTGGGATTCATCAAGCGCGGCATGCCGGCTTTTGCGGCCCGTAAGCGCGCCATGCTGCTCATTGCCTGCTGCGTGTTTCCGATTGTGTTTGCGCAGTGGCTGGGCGGTATCAGCATGTGGCTGGCGGTGCTGGTTATTGGCATTGCGGCCGCCGCCCACCAGGCCTGGAGCGCCAACATCTTCACCACCGTGTCGGACATGTTTCCGAAGCGGGCAGTGGGCTCGGTTACGGGCATTGGCGGCATGGCCGGCGGGCTGGGCGGCATTGCCCTCACGGCGCTGGTGCAGAAGCGCATGTTCGTGCATTTCGAAAGCATCGGGCAAATCGATAAAGCCTACTACATCATGTTCTTCATTTGTGGCGGGGCCTACCTGCTGGCCTGGGTGCTGATGTTCACGCTGGTGCCGCGCATGGAGCCCATCACGCTCGACGACCAGGATATTAAAAAGCGTTAGACAAATACTTATTCCAATGGCCAACTTTCCGCCCATGAAACACCTGATGCTTTTCGCCGCGCTGCTGCTATTTGGCTGCGCCGGCACCCGCGCCCAAACCCCCGCCCGCGCTATGAGTACCGTCGAAAAAGAAGTGGAAGCCCTGGAACGCCAGCGCTTCGCCGCCCAGGTGAGCAAGGACTACGCCTTCCTGGAAAAAGCCTTCGCCGACGACCTCATCTACACCCACGCCAGCGGCAAGCAGAACACCAAAACGGAGTACCTGCAAAGCATCCACGACGGCAAAAGCCAGTACGACAAAATCGACGTGGAGGCCCTGACCGTGCGCGCCTACAACGACGGCAAAACGGCGGTGGTGAATGGCACCATCCTCATCACCCTGCCGCCCAAGGACGGGCAGCCCAACCTGGCCCACCTCAAGTATGTGGTGGTGCAGGTGAAGGACAAGAATAAGGGCTGGCAGGTAGTGCTGTGGCAGTCGCAGAAACAAGCCTCTTGATTTCAGTGAACAGTTAGCAGTGAACAGTTAGCAGTTGCCTGGCAACGCCTTGCACTGCTGGCCACTCACTGCTAACTGTTCACTGCTAACTGTTCACTGACCCATGACTCCCACCCACGAAAACACGCTGGCTACCCCTGTCGGCACTACACTCGAGCGCTACATCAAGCGCAAGCAAAGCGAGTTTGCCTACGCCACCGGCGAGCTGAGCCAGCTGCTGCGCGACATCGCCCTGGCCGGCAAAATAGTGAACCGCGAGGTGAACCGCGCCGGCCTTTCGCGCATCACTGGGGCCATGGGCGAGAAAAACGTGCAGGGCGAGCACCAGCAGCGCCTCGACGTGGAAGCCAACATCCGCTTCGTGCGCGCCCTCACCAACGGTGGCGAGGCCTGCGCCGTGCTCTCGGAAGAGGATGCCGACATCATCCAGACCGGCAACGTGTTCGGCAAGTACGTGGTGGCCATCGACCCGCTCGACGGGTCGAGCAACATCGACGTGAACGTGAGCATCGGCACTATTTTCAGCATCTACCGGCGGGTGTCGCGGGTGGGTGGGCCGGCCCGGCCCGAAGATTTCACGCAGGGCGGCCGGGCGCAGGTGGCGGCGGGCTACGTCCTATACGGTTCCAGCACCATGCTCGTGTACACCACCGGGCACGGCGTGGCGGGCTTCACCTACGAAAACTCGCTGGGCGAATTCTTCCTCTCGCACCCCGATATCAAAATCCCGCGCCAGGGGCCGGTGTTCAGCTGCAACGAGGGCAACTGGTTCGATTACCCCGAGTTCGTGCGCGCCTTCCTCACCACTTGCAAGGAGCGCCGCCTCACGGCCCGCTACGTGGGCTCGCTGGTAGCCGACTACCACCGCAACCTCTTCACGGGTGGCATTTACCTCTACCCGCCCACCACCGACAAGCCCAGCGGCAAGCTGCGCCTGCTCTACGAGTGCTACCCGCTGGCCTTCCTCATCGAGCAGGCCGGTGGCATGGCCGTAACCGGGGCCGACGTGGTGCTCGATGTGCACCCCACCGCCGACCTGCACCAGCGCGCCCCGCTCTTCGTGGGCTCCGCCGAGCTGGTGGAGGAGTTGCAGGCCGTAGCGGCGCGGTAGCAGTGGTTTTGTAACAGAATTTTTGTAACATTTTAAAAT
>JALYUI010000507.1 GCA_030853845.1 Bacteroidota bacterium
GAGTTACTACCACACGCGAGATGCTTCGCTACGCTCTGCATGACGTGCTTTTATTCGTTCTCAGCAGCCGGCGCGGCTACCAGATAACTACCCGCGTCGAGTCCGGCCGGTAGAGCTTCTGGCCGGGCTTCACCCCGAAGGCTTCGTAGAAGGCGGGCACGTCGGCCATCGGGCCATTCACGCGGTACTGGGCGGGCGAGTGCACGTCGGTGAGCAGCTGGTTGGCCAGGCTCTGGTCGCGCACGTGCATCTGCCAGCCCAGCGCGTAGCCCAGGAAATAGCGCTGCACAGGCGTGAGGCCGTTGATTTTCTTGCCCTCCTGATACTGCTTGGTCTTCTTGAAGGCATCGAGGCCGATGACGATACCGCCGAGGTCGGCAATGTTCTCGCCGGCCGTGGCCTTGCCGTTGATGTGCATCGAATCAAGCAGGGTGTAGCCGTTGAACTGCTTCACGATGCCGGCCACGCGGGCGTTGAAGCGCTTGCGGTCGTCCTTGCTCCACCACTCGTGCAGGTTGCCCTTGGCGTCGTACTGGCTGCCCTCGTCGTCGAAGCCGTGGGTGAGCTCGTGGCCGATGGTGCTGGCCCCGGCGTAGCCGTACACCAGCGCGTCGTCGGCGTCGGCATCGAGCAGGCCGGGCACGGCAAAGATGGCGGCGGGCAGCACAATCTCGTTGTTCGAGCCGTTGTAGTAGGCGTTGTAAGTCTGCGGGGTCATGTTCCACTCGGTGCGGTCCACGGGCTTGCCCAGCTTGTGCAGCTCGTAGCTGTACTGCCACTGGTTGGCGCGCATCACGTTGGCAGCCAGTGAGCTGCGGTCAATAGTCAGGTTCGAATAGTCCTTCCACTTGTCGGGGTAGCCCACTTTGGGGGTGATTTTGTGGAGCTTGTCCAGGGCCACCACTTTGGTGGGCGCGCTCATCCAGTCTACTTTGTTGATGTGCTCGCCGAAGGCCGTCACCATGTTTTTCACCAGCGTGTCGTAGCGGGCTTTGGCTTCGGGCTTGAAGTATTCCTTCACGAAAAGCTGGCCCAGCGCATCGCCCAAGGCATTTTCCTGCATATCGAGCACCCGCTTCCAGCGCGGGCGCATGGCGGTTGCCCCGCGCAGCACCGTGCCGTAGAAGTGGAAGTTTTCGGCCACGAACGGCTGGCTGAG
Source organism: Bacteroidota bacterium (assembly GCA_030853845.1). Taxonomy (GTDB): domain Bacteria; phylum Bacteroidota; class Bacteroidia; order Cytophagales; family Hymenobacteraceae; genus Hymenobacter. The sequence continues at coordinate 1,160 of JALYUI010000507.1, forward strand.
CGTGGGCGCAAACTCGCGGGCCACGTGCCAGGTGAGGTAGGCTTTCCAGGCATCGAGGGGCTCAGTTTTCAGCAGCCGGCCCACCGTCTGGTAAAACTCGGGCTGGCCCACAATCACCGAGTCGAGGTGCTGTGGCCCCATCGCGCCCAGCCAGGCCTGCCAGTCGAGGCCCGGCGTGAGCTTGTCGAGCTGCGCGATGCTCATTTTGTGGTAGTTGGCGTAGGGGTCGCGCAGGGCTTCGAGCTTGCGCGACGACTTTGCCAGCGCCGTTTCCACAGTCATTATCTGGCCGGCGTTGGCGGCGGCGGTCTTCGCATCCTGGCCCAGCAGCTGGAGGGTGTTGGCCACGTGCTTGAGGTACTCAGCGCGGATATTTTTAGTGCGCGAGTCGGTATTGAAGTAGTAGTCGCGGTTGGGCAGGCCCAGGCCGCTCTGGCGCAGGTACAGGGCCATCTGGTCGCTGTGCTTGTCGTCCTGGCCCACGCGGGGACCAATCAGGGCATTCACGCCGAGCTGCTGCTCGTGGGCCACCAAGGCCGGAATGTCAGCCGCGCTTTTCATCGCCGCAATGCGGTCGAGCTCGGTCTGAATAGGCGTGAAGCCCAGCTTGTCGGCCTTCACCGAATCCATGCCCACGGCCCAGAAATCGCCGATTTTCTGCTGGTTGCTGCCCGGCGCGGCACTGGCCGCGGCGGCTTCGACACTGGTCTGGCGCAGGCGGGCGTAAATCTCCTCCTGCACCTTTTTGCCGATGCCCATATTGCTCTCCGAAGCCGGAATGGGGTTGTTCTTCAGCCAGGTGCCGTTGGCGTAGGTAAAGAAGTCGTCGCCGGGCGAAACGGTCGTGTCGAGGGCCGCGTGCAGCAGGTCAGGCTTGTCGGACGTACCAGCGGTTTTTAGCGAATTCGACGGGCAGCCAGTCATGGCCACCGCCAGCACGGGCAATAGGAATAGGGCTTTCTTCATGCGGAATAAGGGACGGGGCCTAGAAGTACGGATTGAGGCTGGTGGCAAAGTCGGTGGAGCAGACACGGGGTTGCAGAAGCTGTAGCGTGAACTCTGCGAGTCCGCGCGTGGGCCGGTTGTAGAGCAGTCGTTCAAACGCGCGAACTCGCAGAGTCCACGCTACTTGTGCCAGGCGCGCAGCCGGGCCTGCACGTTCTCGCGCAGGTTCATATAGAACAGCGAGTAATCGGCGATGTGGAAGGAATGGCGCAGCACCAGCTCGCCGGGCAAGATGAAGCGCGGGTAGCCGCTAGGCCGGGGCGGCGTCACCCAGAGCAGGCCGTCGTGGATTTTGGCATCGGTCACCTGCGGGTCGATGCGCCGGAAGCGCTGGCCGACCCCGCCCCGGTTGAGGCGGGCGGGGGCCAACAGCGTGTCCATCGTCCAGGTAAGCGGGTTGGTAACGGCGAAGTGGCGGAAGGGCGGAAACTCGTTGCCGGTGGCCACCGAGTTGTAGGTCACGAAGCAGCCGGTTTCGAGCGAGTCGCGGCAGGGCCGGATGGTCTGGTATTCGTTGGTTTTCACCTTGAAGCCAATGAGGTAGGCTGCCACCAGCCGGCTGCGCAGCGCGGGGTCGTGGTCGAAAAACTCGTGCAGCAGGCGCGTGGCGTGGTCGGTGCCCTGGCTGTGCCCGGCAATGATGATGGGCCGGCCCTGGTTGTAGTGGGCGAGGTAGTATTGAAATGCCCGGCGTACGTCGGAGTAAGCCAGCTCCAGCGCCTTTCGGCTGTTGCCGGCGGCGGTCGAGTCGAAAAACGAGTAGAGCGTGGCCTGCCGGTAGCGCGGCGCGTAGATGCGGGCGCTGGCGTTGAACACCGTGGCCTGCTTGCGAATGGTGCTGCGGTCGGTGTAGCGGTTGAGGCGGCAGTTGGCCACGTCGGCATTCCAGGAGCCGCGCCAGAAGTAGGTGGTGGGATGCACGAAAAACACGTCGGCCCCAGCCGTGGCCTGCTGGTCGCGCAGGGTACTTCGTGCGGGCACGGCGTGGGAAGAGTCGTGCCGGGTGGGCAGAGCGGCCCAGGCGCTGCCCAGCGCGTAATCGGGCGCTGGCGGCGGGGTGTAAGCGGCGAAATCGTGCGGTGGCTTCAGCAGGCGCAGGCAGCTGCCGAGGGGCAGCAGCAGCACGAGCAGCAGCAGAGTTCGGTAGGTAGATAGGAGCACGGGGAATAGGAATAAATAGCGAAACGTCATGCAGAGCGCAGCGAAGCATCTTTACTGCGAGAGTAATCCAATCAAAAGGAAATAGTTACGTAGTAGAGATGCTTCGCTGCGCTCTGCATGACGTTCTTATTGAGCGGCCGTCACCGGCCAGTGCGGCAGCTCGCGCGGGCGGCCATCGGGGTTGTAGAGCAGCGTCAGTGGCTCGGCGGGCTTAGCCACGATGTCGGCCAGCGTGATGTGCCAGCGCTGCCATATTTCGGCCAGGGTTTGGGTGTAGGCGCTGTTTTCCCAGGGGTTGAAGATGGCCCCGGTCACGTCGTCGAGCAGGGCATCGAATACCAGCGTAGTATCGCCGGGGCGCGGGTGGCGGGGGTAGATGTCGGGCACCACGTGCAGCAGGTGGGCCGCGTAGTACACCCGCGCCTTGAACTCGGCCAACTGCACCGGGTGCAGGGGGCGCTGGGCGTCGGCGTACACTTGGCGCATGGCCTGGCCCACCAGCCCGATATCGACCAGGCAGGCCACCAGCACGGTGTTGCCCAGCTTGATGCTGAACACGAGCGTATTCAAATCATCATCGTACTCGAAGGGCGTTACGTCCTCGGCGGGGTCGGCTTCGAGCACGAACACCGAGCCGGGCACGAAGTCGGCGTACTCAGTAGGCACGCGCAGCCCTTGCAGCAGCTGGTAGAAGGCCTGGAAGCGGCGCACCAAAGCGGCATTTTCGGCCAGTGGGTACTTGGGCTTAATCAGCGGCTCGAACTCATTCAGCAGCTCGGTGATGAAGATGCCGTAGAACATCTTGCCCAGCCACAAAAACAGCGTGTCGTCACCGAGGGCGCGCAGGGCGGCGGGGCCTTCGAGGCTGGCGGCTTCCACTTGGCTTTCGAGCGCGGCAATGCGCTGGCGGGCCGCCGGGCCGGCGGGCAGGCGCAGGTCGGCCATCCGCACGGTGCGCTGGTCGAGCAGCTGAATGGGGCGGTCGGCCAGTTGGTAGCGGGCCAGCAGCCAGTCGGCAAACACGGGCACCGTGTCATCGGGTCCCACGGGCTGGCCGCTGAGAAAGCAGGTGTCGGGGCCGAAGCGCATACCGTCGAACGGGTCGTAGGGCAGCAGGTCGGCAGGGGCGAAGGGAGTCATAAAAGCAAAGCGCGAACTTGGAACTCGCGTCCCCGCGTCGTCGGCATTGCTGCCAGCGGCGCGGGGACGCGAACTACAAAGTTCGCGCTACAATGGTTACGAAGCGACTAACGCGGCTTTACTTCGACAGCGTGGAGGCGGCCCGGATGAGCTGCTTGCTGAGGTTGGTGAGCGGGGCGCTGTAGTCGCCGCCGGCCTCGTCGGCCACCTTGGCGGTTTCGGCCCCGAGGCTGGCCATTACTTCGGCAATGTCGTGGGCGCGGGCCTTCGGGGCCGACAGCAGCTCGTTGAGCTGGTTGAGCTCCTGCTTGATTTTGGCCAGGCCGGTGCGCTCCGATGCCCCGAGCACGGCCACCCAGCGCTCAATTTCGGCCTTGCCGGCTGGGCCGGAGTTGCCGGGCTGGCTGCTGGTAAGAAACGTGAGCGTATCGTCGAGCAGGGCGGTGTTTTGCTGGTCGCTCACGGCCAGGGGCACGGCGGGCGTAACGGGCGTTTGCGGAGTGGCGGCGGTGGAATCCATAAAAAGCGGGGGTAATGAGAAATCGTACAGACTATACCCGGTCGGCCGCGAAAAAGTTGAGTGGTAGCGCGGGGTAGCCGCCAAGAGGCGGCGGGTTACCTTTTGGGCTCCGCTCTATTAAGGGCACATCTCACTCCAACCAATCATTCAAACGCCATGAAATTTTCCGTTAAAACCCTGTTCGTAGCTGTTGCCGTTGCTTTTGCCGCCACCGCCTGCGAAACCAAAACCACCGATACCACCGTGGCCACCGACGGCAACACCGCTGTTGTCGTGACCGACACCACCATGACCCCAATGTCGGGTGAGGAGATGGGTGCTAAAATGGATGCCGCCGGCAACAAAATGG
>JALYUI010000508.1 GCA_030853845.1 Bacteroidota bacterium
AATTCGCTGTTTTTCGACTTCCTCACCGGCGGCGAGTTGTTCCAGAACAACCACCACAAGCTACCCAACCGCGTCAATTTCGGGGTGAAAAAATGGGAGCTCGACCCCTCCTACCCCGTTATCTGGATGCTGGACCGTCTCGGTCTTATCCGCCTGCGGGTGCCCGCCCCGGAGGCTACGACTTGAAGCTGAAGTTGTGGCATCTGCCAGTCAGCGTCACGAAACCCTACTCGCCCCGGACCTGCTATTTTGCCACGCGCAGCGTGCCGCCCACAAAGCCCTGCACGTAGTCGATAATTTCATTGACCATGTTATAATCAACAAGCGGCGCGGCGGCGCGGCCGGCCTGGGCTACCTCGACGGGCCGCACCAGCTCGCCAATGCGCTCGATGGAGTAGTTCAAGGCATTGAAGGCCAGCACAAGCTGCATATTAAGCGGGCTGGGGTCGCGAATGGAAGCCAGCCGCCAGCGCCGCCGGCCGAAAGGCAAAGTTTTTGGCTTCGAAAGCCCAGCTCAGGCAGTTGGGCAGCGGCGATTCCAGCGCCACCGGATAGAACAGGGCCGGCACCCGGGCGCGCACGCACATCTGATTCACGGCTTCGGCCAGGCGCAGCAGCGCCAGCCGGCTCAACGGGTGTTCGAGGCTGATGCTAAAACGCACCCACCACCGGCCCGACGGGTCGATGCCCCCGCTGGGCTCCCCGATTAAACCAGGAATAGTGTGCAGACAATCATAGAGGGATTGAAACATGAAAAACCTAAAATCCAGAGTGCTGATTGCTGGCGGCTGAAGTCGCACGAATCCAAGGTAACTATCAAATATACAAGGCCCTTTCGGCAATTAACGCGCAGATTCGATTAAACCCTTACTTCGGCCGATGAGCAGCCGATGCGCCGTGCCGTACCTTTGCGGCCGAATACCCCGCGACCCCATGATTAGCATTTCCGACCTCGACTTCCACTTCGGCTCCCGTGCGCTGTACGACAACGCCAGCCTGCACATTAAGCCCAAGGATAAAATCGGCCTCATCGGCCTCAACGGCACCGGCAAGTCGACGCTGCTGCGCCTGCTCGTGGGCGAGTACAAGGCCGACGGCGGCTCCATCTCCATGAGCAAGGAAGTGAGCCTGGGCTTCCTGAATCAGGATTTGCTGAGTTACGACACCCACGAAAGCATTTTGCACGTGGCCATGCAGGCCTTTGAGGAGGCGCTGGAGCTGCAAAAGAAAATCGACGACATCCTGGTGCTCTTCGAAACCGATTATTCCGATGACTTAATCGACAAGCTGGCCACCATGCAGGAGCGGTTTGAGGCGCTGGGCGGCTACACCATGCAAGCCCGCGCCGAGGAAATATTGGAAGGCCTGGGCTTCTCGACCGAGGAGCTGACCAAGCCGCTGAAAAGCTTCTCGGGCGGCTGGCGGATGCGTGTGATGCTGGCCAAAATCCTGCTCCAGCAACCCTCTCTCCTGCTGCTCGACGAACCCACCAACCACCTGGATTTGCCGAGTATCAAGTGGATTGAGAACTACCTGGCCGACTATGAGGGCGCCGTCATCATTGTGAGCCACGACCGCGCCTTCCTCGACCGCACCACCAACACCACGGTGGAGGTGATTGGTGGTAAGCTGGTGCCCTACGCCGGCAACTACAGCTACTACCTGGAGGAAAAAGTAGAGCGCAACCTCATCCAGAAAGGCGCTTTTGAGAACCAGCAGGCCCAGATTCGGCAGGCCGAGCGCTTCATCGAGCGCTTCAAGGCCAAGGCCAGCAAGGCCAAGCAGGCCCAAAGCCGCGTGAAGGCGCTAGACAAGCTCGAACGTATCGACGACGTGGCGCAGGACGCCGCCAAAATCAACATGAAGTTCACCTTCAAAGTCGAGCCCGGCCGCCACATCCTGCGCATGGAGCACGTGACGAAGAAGTACGACCAGAAGCTGATTTTCCGCGACACCAACGTGCACATCGAGCGGGGCGACAAAATCGCGCTCATCGGGGCCAACGGTAAGGGCAAATCGACCCTCATGCGCCTCGTGGCTGGTACCGAAGCGCCCACCAACGGCAAGCACCAGTTGGGCCACAACGTGATTATGTCGTTCTACGCCCAGCACCAGCTGGAATCGCTGACGCTGGAAAACGAGATTTTGCAGGAAATGAGCGAGGCCGGCTCGAAGCGCAACGACATGGAATTGCGGACCATCCTGGGTTCGTTCCTGTTCACGGGCGACGAAGTGTACAAGAAAATCAAGGTACTGAGCGGTGGCGAGAAAAGCCGCGTGGCCCTGGCCAAAACCCTGATTTCGGAAGCCAACTTCCTGCTGCTCGACGAACCGACCAACCACCTCGACATGGTATCGGTGAACATCCTGATTCAGGCGCTGGAGCAATACCAGGGCACGTTCATCGTCATTAGCCACGACCGTTTCTTCGTGGAGAACGTGGCCACCAAAATCTGGTACATCGAGGATTTCCAGCTCAAGGAATACCCCGGCACCTACAACGAGTACGAAACGTGGATGGAGGACCGGGAGAAGGCCGCCAAAAAAGCCGGCCTGCCCAGCCCCTCGGCCCCCAAGCCCCAACATAAGGAAGAGAAAAAGGCCGAAGCCGCGCCCGCCAAGACGTCATCGCCCGACCAGAAAAAAGCGCTGAAAGAATTGGCCGAAGTCGAAGCCAAAATCGACACCCTAGAAAAGGAATTAGCCAGCTATGAAAAGCAGCTCGCCGACCCGAAAATCTACGAAAACTCGGCGCAGCTGAAAGACGCGACCATGAAATTCGAGCAGGTGAAAAAGGAATTAGCCCAGCTCAACGACCGCTGGGAAATGCTGGCGGAAGTGTAGCCGCTGATTACCTTAAAAATTAAAAGCCTCTCCTGAAGCTAATGCTTCGGGAGAGGCTTTTTTGATTTTTATTCGCTAACGTGGAAGCATTGCTGTCAGGTGTGGCATTGGCAGCAGTGCAGTTCAACAAAGATATTTAGATGCCGTGTTATTCGTCAAGCTGAATAGAGTTACATCACGCCACACTTGCAGCAATGCATTGTTATGTGGCGTATTGGTCAGATAATATTGTAGTCAATTTTATCAAATCGACTTGGTTGACTTTTTAACACTGACCAGTCAAAATCATACATTTCGTCCTCAGTCCAATTGTTGGGAAACTTGACCATCAAAAACCCGCCAAGTCCGAACTCTCCAGCAAAATAACTGTCAACAGAAATGCCAAGGCTTTGCCCTCCTGTCGAAAAACTTTCAGTTCGAAACTGAGAAGATAACAGAACAAATAAACCAGAAAATGCTGATAACAAGTTCTTGAGGTTTGCCTCGGGAAAACTGTTTAATCTATCATGCTTTGACTTATTGTAAGCTTGATACCATTCCAGTGGCTGATTGATTGCCCAGTTTTCAAAAGGCTTTATTCTACCTGCAGAACCCTTCCAAAACGGAAATTCTACAGTGTAATTGTCAAGATGGTGGGTCTTGTTAACCTTTTTGAAATCATCAATTTTCCAATCGTTTTCTAATCGAGGCTGTCCAGCCCTACTTCCGTTTCTGTATGTTGGGGAATAAATGTTTTCCCGAAGAATTGCCTTAAAATTTACTTCAACTTCAATACAAGTTCTCATTAGTAATTCGTGAACTCGAAATGAGTATGTTGGCAAATTAACATCACTTGGCTCAATGAATTCAAAAAGCTTAAGCAAGTCAGACTGAATGATTGAAAATGCCCTTGTATAATGTTCAGGGTTTTGGGAATATTCTCTGTCTACAATATACGCCCAGTCGCTATAACCTGAATTATGTCCAGATTTTATTTGTCTATAGTTTCTATGAAAAGGTTTATTAAAGCTCATTTGATGATGTCGGGTTTATAATATGCCACATAACGTTTGAGTATTTGCGAAGGCAGGGGAATCATTGCTCGTCCAGCCTGGAACAAATGCTGATTGAAAAACTGAAATTGAAGATAACAACTAAAAGCCAAATTACTAACGCCAGCCGAAACTGAAGCTGATAGCGAACTACAGATGAAGATTACAACGTTTAGCCCTGCTTTTGCAAATACTTTTGTTGGGCGAAGAATTATTTTGCGAAGTCTCTAAGAATACCATCAATAGAAAGATCTTCGTCGATTAAAGGCCAGTGTATTCCATAACCAGAAGGGGAAATTTTGTACATACTCCTTTCTATCTCCGTGGCACATTTAAGTCTGCTAGAGAGCTTATCCAGTGGTATTGTAAGTTCATTCCCATCAATATTTAGAATAATAAAATCTTGATTGAAACGAATTGTCTCTATTTTGTGTGTAGCTATCATGTTGTCTTTTTAAAAA
>JALYUI010000510.1 GCA_030853845.1 Bacteroidota bacterium
GTGGTAGTAATACTGCTTTGCGCCTGGTTGTTGAACGATGCGCACGAATGGAGCGCAACGCCCACCGCTCCCCACCGAAAGCGAGGTTACTCTGCTGTCAGATGCGGCCCCGCGACGCAGCGAAGGCTGCGTGCTACTACCTTCGTGGCGCGTTCTGTTTTAAATTTATCCGCTTCTCCGGCGCCCTATGCACGTCATCCGCGACCCGGCCCAGTTTCCGTTTCTTGGCAATGCTGTCGTCACCAGCGGCACTTTTGATGGGGTGCACCTGGGGCACCAGCGCATTCTGGCGCGGCTGCGTGAGGTGGCGCAAGCCAGCGAAGCGCCCTCGGTGGTGATTACCTACTGGCCGCACCCGCGCCTGGTACTGGGGCCGCCGCCCTCCCACCCCGAGCTGCTGGAGCTACAGCTGTTGAACACCCTCGACGAGCGCATTGCCCGGCTGGCTGCATTGGGCGTGGATTACCTGCTCATCGTGCCCTTCACGAAGGAATTTGCGCAGTGGACTTCGGAGGAATACATCCAGCTGCTGCTGCTGCAAACCGTGGGCGCGCAGCAGCTGGTGATTGGCTACGACCACCGCTTCGGTAAAAACCGCGAGGGCGGCTTCGACTACCTCAGCCAGCACGCTGCCCGCTACGGGCTGACGGTGGAGGAGATTCCGCGCGAAGACGTGGATGCCGTGGGCGTGAGTAGCACCCGCATCCGGCAGGCCCTGCGGCGGGGCGACGTGGCCACCGCCAACCGCTACCTCGGCTATCAATATCCGCTGACCGGCGTGGTGGAGCACGGGCAAAAGCTGGGCCGCACCATTGGCTACCCCACCGCCAACCTGCGCGTGGAGGAGCCGCTGAAGTTGGTGCCGGCCCGGGGCATTTATGCGGTGTGGGCCACCACGGCAGCGGGCACACGGCACCGCGGCATGCTTTCTATTGGGGTGCGCCCCACAATTGGCACTGATTTAGCCCAGACCATCGAGGTGAACCTGCTCGACTTCGCCGGCGACCTCTACGGGCAGCCGCTGACGCTGGAATTTGCAGCCTGGCTACGGTCTGAAGAAAAATATGACGGGCTGGACGCGCTGACGGTACAATTGGCGTTGGATGAGCAGAACACCCGGACGGCGCTAGCTTAGGCGGCGGCCCGGTCATTTTCAACCTATTCACTACGAATGAATTACTTCCGATTATTACTCTTATTGAGCATTTGCGGGCTGTTGTCGCTGAATGGAGCCCACGCCCAAAGCAAGGTGAGCGGCGTGGCCCTCGACTCGGTTTCGCACGAGCCGCTGGCGTTTGCCAGCGTGTTCATGGCCAACACGACGATGGGCGTGACCACCAACGACAAGGGCGAGTTTGAGTTCGCCCGCGTGCCCCGGGGTACCTACGACATCGTGGGCTCCTACGTGGGCTACGGTCTGGGCAAGCAAACCATTACCGTGGAAACCACCCCGCTGAAACTGACCCTGAACCTGGCCCCCACCGGCAACCAGCTGGGCGAAGTAGTGGTGCGGCCCGCCCCCAACCGGCCCGAGGACTACCGCCGGTTCACCGAGCTGTTTATCGGCGGCAGCACGTTTTCGGAGCAGTGCCACATCAGCAACCCCGACGACGTGCGCGTGATGCTCGACGACTCGACCCAGGAGCTGACGGCCCGCACCAAGGAGTACCTGCAGATTGACAACGACGCCCTGGGCTACCGCCTGAAATACTACGGCCTGTACTTCGCCTACGACAAAGAGGAGCAGTCGATTACCTACTACGGCCAGCCGGTGTTCGAGGAAATGAAGCCGCGCGACGAGGCCCAGCGCCGGCTGTGGGCGGCCAACCGTCTCACGGCCTACACGGGCTCGTTCATGCACTTTCTGCGCTCGCTCTACACCAACCGCCTGGAGGCCGGCAGCTTCCTAGCCCAGCAGATTCGGGTGGTAGCCAACCCGCGCTACGAGCACGACCAGCAGCAGCGCACGGCCCTGCTGGCGGCCGGCGCGGCCGGGGCCTACTCGCCCTCCGAGCAGGATTCGCTGCGCCGCTGGAGCCGCGAAGCGCCCGAAACCGCCACCCTTTTCCCCGAGGCCCGGCCCATCGACAGCCTGCGCCGCGTGAAGCCCAACGGCCGCACCTACCTGCGCTTCACCGGGCAGCTACAGGTGGCCCACTTCGGCGAAGCGCCCGACGCCCGCTTCCGGGGCACGATGGGCACGCTGGGCTACTCGCGCACACCCTTCCCGCCCCTGCGGCAAGTGTCGCGCCTGCAATTGGTAGATGGCGAGGCCGAGATTCAGGCCGACGGCTCGGTGCGCAACCCGCTGGCCGTGGCGGTTGGCGGCTACTGGGGCTTCGAGAAAATCGGCGAGTTTCTGCCTTATGACTACGTGCCAACGGGCATGCCCGCGCCGGCCCGGGCGGCTCCGGCCGTGCCGGTACGACCGGTGCGGCGGCGGTAGGGCTGAACTAAGTTGAGTTGGGCGAAAGGTAAAAGGAACGTCATGCTTCGCTGCACTCTGCATGACGTTCCTTTTTGCATAACGCTTTTCCAGCGTGACGTCCTTTGGGGTCCGGCATCTGCCCGCTGGCGCGCCGTGATGTAATTTTCGGGCCGAAACTGCGGGCTGCTCCGCGCAAATCCCACCCATGATAGACAAAACTGTTCCCAACGCCGAAGCGGCTTTGCAAGGCCTAGCCGATGGCATGACCCTGATGCTCGGCGGCTTCGGCCTCTGCGGCATCCCCGAAAACTCGATTCAGGAAATCCTGCGCCTCGGGGTAAAGAACCTGACCTGCATCTCCAACAATGCCGGCGTTGATGACTTTGGCATCGGCCGGCTGCTGCAAACCAAGCAGGTGAAGAAGATGATTTCGAGCTATGTGGGCGAGAATGCCGAGTTCGAGCGCCAACTGCTGAGCGGCGAGCTCGAAGTGGAACTGATTCCGCAGGGTACGCTGGCCGAGCGCTGCCGGGCCGGCGGGGCGGGCATTCCGGCCTTTTTCACCCCAGCGGGTTACGGCACCGAGGTGGGCGAGGGCAAGGAAAGCCGCGAGTTCAACGGCAAGATGTACCTGATGGAAACGGCCCTGCACGCCGATTTCGCCTTCGTGAAAGCCTGGAAGGGCGACACGGCCGGCAACCTCATTTTCAAGGGAACGGCCCGCAACTTCAACCCCCTGATGGCCACAGCCGGCAAAATCACGGTGGCGGAGGTGGAGGAGCTGGTGCCAGCCGGCGCGCTCGACCCCAACCAGATTCACACGCCGGGCATTTTCGTGCAGCGCATTTTCCAGGGCGAGCAGTATGAGAAGCGCATCGAGCAGCGCACGGTGCGAACCGCTGTCTGAACTGCGGATTTATCGGATTCAGC
>JALYUI010000517.1 GCA_030853845.1 Bacteroidota bacterium
GCTCAGAGCCGGCCCGCACCCGCACCGCCCGGTTCAGGCCCAGCGGCCGGCCGTTGAGGGTGGCCGCGAGGGGCGCGCCGGTGAGGGCCAGCAGGTGGTCGGCGGTGAAGCGGATGACCGGGCCGGCCAGGGTGATTTCGAGGCCGGCGGCGGTTTCGGCATTGCCCACCAGCAGGTTGGCCACGCGCAGGGCCAGCGCATCCATCGCGCCACTCACGATGATGCCGTCCTGCTGGTAGCCGAAGCGGCCGAGGTCCTGCACGGTGGTGAGCAGGCCGGGGCGGAGGATACATAAGGACATAGACCAAGGTAAGCTTGCTCGCCGGTGACTTCGCCTGCCGGCAGGCGCATGCAGGTACTGTCGCACGCAACTACGCAACGAAAATGGCGCGAAATTTCAGTGCTAGCACTGATGCGCTGCCTTATGTAAAAGACGACCTTTGGCACGGTCAATCCTCTCCCCAAATCTGATGGCTTCATTTGGCAGTTTTTCGAAAGAACCCCAGGCGACCTGGCTTACCGACCCAGCCGACCCGGCCGACCGGCGGATGCAACTCCTGCGCGATTTTTGGTACCTAGACCCCGCCGGCAAAACCTGGACCGCACCCCAAGACAGCCTCATCGATGGAGCCAGCATTCCGGCGGCGCTGTGGTCGACGGTGGGTTCGCCTTATACCGGACCCTACCGCCGCGCTTCTATTGTGCACGATGTGGCCTGCGATGAGGCCGAGCAGGTCCCCGACCCGAAGGCGGCACGGGCGGCGGCCGACGAAATGTTTTACTACGCCTGCCGGGCGGGTGGCTGCCCCTACTGGCAAGCCCAGCTGCTGTATCTGGGCGTGCGGATTGGGGCGCGGTGGCCGCACAAGCAGTTCTGGAATAAGCCGGTGCATGAGTCCCTGCTCGCGACCGCGCGCATTATGCCCGACGTACCGGAGGAAAGCATTCGCACCACGTACCGGGAGATTGCGGCCGACATCGAGGCCCAGGCCCCGACTTCGTTCGAGGAGTTGAAAGCCCTGGTCGACGCCCACCTCCAGGCCCGGCCGGTTCCGACGAGTCCAATGACTGCATTTCGGAGCCAGCTCAGCATCCGCCCCGCCCTGGAAACCCAGCCGCCCCGGGGCAAACCCGCCCGGGCCGATAAAGCCGCCGCCCCTAAAGCAACTGCCGCGCCGCGCGCCAGGCAGGCAACCAAACGCAAGCCCTAAGTGGGCCAAAAACGGCTCCGGCAACCCGGCTCACCCACTGGTGATTCAGGGGCCGGGGTAGCCGAATAAGGGCACCTCGCTGCCTCCCTCAAGCGCTGGGCCGACAATTTATTTGCCGGGCTGCGCCCTTAGCCACCAGAGTTGGGCAACTGAAGCGCACGGCTAATCATAAACCAAAAACCAGCTGCGTAACCGCAGATGCTAAATGCCCGGTCGCCGAAAAGGGAATCAAAGAGTAGGCCCCCCAACTATCCAAATTATTACCATGCAGCCTGCCATTCCTACCCCTGCTCAACCCGCCGCCAGCGCCACCTGGCTCGGCAACATCCGTTGTCTGTTCACCGAAGGCGATGTGGACTGTATGAATGCGTATGGCCTCGACCTGACCAACTACGGTGTCGTCAGGCTCCATGCGCAGAATATTTATCAGCAGGTAGCCAGCGGCCGGATGCCGAAGGGCGGGCCGGCCTGGCCGCAGGACCAGGTAGCGACGTTTTTTGCCTGGATGAACAATGACTTCCCGATGGGAACCGGCACGTGCCAGGCCAACGCCCAGCTGGAAATGCTGGCCGCCGCCGCCCCGGCCGGCCGACTGCGCCAAGACGTAACTACGCTGACGAGCGACGAGCTGACCACGCTGAAAAAGGCTTTTGCCGGGATAATGGCCCTGCCCATTACCGACCCCAACAGCTACTTCGTGCAGGCCGGCTACCACTGGCTGCCGGTGGGCAATACCTACTGCCAGCACCATGTGCCGGGCTACAACCCCTGGCACCGGGCCTACCTGCTCAGCTTCGAGAATGCGCTGCGCTCGATACCGGGCTGTGAGCAGGTGACGCTGCCGTACTGGGATGTCACCACGCCGGTGCCCAGCGTATTTCAGGAGGCGCCCTTCGATTCCTACACCATTCCAGTGGCCCTGGCGGACGGGAGTACGAACTACCCGGCCAACACGAAGACCACCCGCTACGATGATGCGACAATCCAGCAAAACCTGCTGAGCGCGACAGTAACCGACAAAGTCAATAAGGCTATGAGCCAGCCGACGTGGGAGGGCTTTCACGGCCTGTTTGGCGACGCGGCCAACAATACGATTATCTCGGCCCACGACAACGGGCACAACTCTATTGGCGATTTTATGGGTGACCAGGATGTGGCCGCATTCGACCCGATTTTCTGGTTTTTCCACGCCAATTGGGACCGGCTCTTCTGGCAATGGCAAAACCAGACCGGCGCGACTACCATCCACGGCCTGCTCACGACGATGACCGACCCCGCCGACCTGCTGAGCCGGCAGGTATTTACCAATAAGGTGCTGGAATTGATACCGCCTTTCAGCACCGATGCGCTTCAGCTCACGACGCTGTCCATTATCGACTCCGTGGCTTCGCTTGACGTGGATTACATCAATCCGCCGGTGCCGGAAATGGCGCTCGTGACCAAAACGCAGCGCACCGTGCAGGCCGCCTACCGGTTTTCGGTCGATGGGACCCGGGCCAACGTGCGGGTAGCGAAGCTGAACCGGCTGAAAATCCCTGGCAGTTTCACAGTGCACCTGACCCGGGACGGAGAAATTATTGCCAGCACGAGCTTCTTTCAGCCCAATGAGGTAGAGAAGTGCGAGAACTGCGTGCAGAATGCCATTGTGCATTTCGATTTTGAGCTGCCGTTGGCGCAGGTGTCAACCGGCAAACTCGGTATTCTGGTCGAGCCGCGCAACAAAACCACGCTGGGCGACACCGTGCCCGCCAGCCTGATGGGCAACCCGACGGTGGAAGTGCACCTGCTGCTGGGCATCGACTAACGCCGGGCAGCTCCTGACTGGCAGCGGCCCCATGCCGTACCGGGCCGTTGGCGCGGG